>JAUPVT010000009.1 GCA_030916885.1 Chlamydiota bacterium | reverse complement strand
TTCAGAAATGATTTATAACGTTTTTTATCAACATGATTGGCAACTTTCTCGAACTTGGAATTTGAATTATGGCATAGGATGGGGAACTTCTAGATATATTAAGAAATATGGAATTGAAAAAGAAGCAGATCGTATTGAGATAGCAAAACTGGCTGCTCAACAAGATGGGTGGGGAGTTTCTATTTTTATCAAGAATTATAGTATCTCAGAACAAAAAGATCTCATTGAAATTGCAAAGATCGCAGTTCAGCAGAATGGACGGGGAGCTTCTGAATGTATTCAGAACTATGGGATCGAAAAAGAAGAAGATCTCATTGAGATAGCAAGATTGGCTGTTCAGAAGAATGCATGGGGAGTTTTTAAATATATTGAGAATTATGAAATCAGAAAAGAAGAAGCTCGTATTGGGATAGCAAAATTGGTTGCTCAGCAGAATGGATGGGGAGCTTCTGAATATATTAAGAAATATGGAATTAGAAAAGAAGAAGATCGTATTGCAATCGCAAAGATTGCTGCTCAGCAAGATGGTGAAGGGGTTTCTATATACATTAAGAACTACGACATCAAAGATCAGAAAGCTTTAATAGAGATTGCCTACTTAGCTATTCAAGAATCTATTTTAAGAGGCTCAACATCGGATTTTTGGAGTGATTTATCTAATTATGATTTATCAGAAAAAGAATTAAAGAAGATTCAACTTCTTTATGCTAGTCATTATGGTTTAGATAATATTGAGAATCGATCCCTGCAAGAGTTTATCGATAAGTATACAAAATCTATTAAATTCCCTTCTTTTACTACTTTCGAGAAAAAAATCACTGAAATAGAAAAGCAGATTTCTATACAGCAGGATCTTCATAAGCTAGAGAAATTGCAAAAAAAGAAACAAAGAACATCTCTGTGTTTTTCTCTTATATTAAACAAATACAAGTTTCTTTCTAAAGAGCAGCAAAACTATTTTATTAAAGCCCTAGAATACTCTAATCGAAAAGAATCTTTCTTTTTAATGCAGACTCTTTCTCAGATTTTTGAAAACGCCAACTACTTTTCTAAGTATCAAGAACTTATTGATTCAAAAAGGCATTTAATTTTACCTATGATATTTATCAATCAGTGGCTTATCGAATCGCCTAGTCTCTTAAACGATATGGGTCAAAGCGAACTTAAACAAATCACAGCTTTACTTAAAGCTAGGAAAGAAAGAAAGAGTCTTCGGAACTTTAGGGGTTTTTTGCCTCATTTACTGCAATCTTTAATTTCTTTATCTCATTTTTCTGCTATTTCCTCGGAACAAAAACTCTATCTTCTTAATCAGTGCTTGCAAGCTGTTCTACTTATAGAAGAAAAAGAAAAGGAAGTATGTTATAAAAAATATTTAGACATAGTGAGTATTCTTATCAAGATGAATCTACTTAAACCTATTCTTGATGAATTAAGGAATCACTATACTTTTGAAGACATCCTTCATTCATTCAATACAAAGTTACAAGACATTTTTTCCTTTGAAAAGTCTATTGATCACTTTTATGAAAAATACTTAAAAATAGAAGAAGCATTACGTATCCCTTTAGCACTTGTTAAATATGTTAGTAGTTTGAAGAATAATAAGGAATCTAGTGTTTCTCAAGAACTTCAACGATTAACAATACATATTCTTGAAGATTCAGTGAAGCAAGAGCGTTATCAAGTTAAAAATAATCCTCATTTGCAAAAGATTAAAGAAGGTTTTCCTAAAGTATTCCGAGCTTGGCAAAGCACACAAGAAATGGTAGAAGTTATAATAGGAAAAACAAAGCAGCAATCCCTGGATTTCTTTGTTTTTTTAAGGGAAAAAATTCTTATAGATAATCACTTACCGCAAGTTCCTCTAGAATTAGCTCAATATCTTGAAGGAAAAACATATTCTATTGAGAACATGAAAAAAACTGATCAACAGATTATTCGCTTATTTCAAAAATTATGTGATCCATCAGTAAATGTTACAAAAAAGTTAACTATTCTTAAAGAGCTATCTCCATTGATAGGTCAAAATGAATTCAAAAATGATATTGATTCTTTATATATGAATTTAACAAAAATCAACAAGCAGAAAACCGTTCTTGTGCTTGATTCGGATGACTGGCAAGATCTTTTTCTTTCAGGAACAGAAGTATTAGGAAGTTGCCAAAGAATCGATGGAGGCTCTTCTCTAAATGTATGCCTTATGGCTTACGTTTTAGATGGTAAAAATCGGATTCTTTGTATTAAAGATCCTATAACTGGAAAAATTTTAGCTCGTTGTATTTTCCGTTTATTATGGAATCCTAAGTATAACCAGCCAGTGCTTTTCCAAGAAAGAATCTATCCTAGTCCTTGTGATTATGAAGAGCTTTTAAATAAACTAGCAGAAATCCGCGCAAGAGAATTAGGCCTTGAGCTTTTTACTTGTAATACACGAGATAATCTTAGTTCTGAAAGATTCATAATTGAGTCATTAGGAAGTTGTTCTCCTTATGAATATGCAGATGCTTCTACTGAAGGAAAAACAAAAGGTGTATTTAGAGTACATATGGCAAGAAAAGTTCCTTTGCCTTCAGAAAAGACCTAAAGAGAAATGATGTTTTCTGTCTGTTTCAAAGAGTAAAACATTTTTGAAAGTAGGTCTTCGATTTGTCTATGCTCCAAAAGATTTTTTTCTCGATTGGTTGCAATCTCAATAATGCAGGAATGAGGATCTTGTTGTAAAATCTTTTTTAAAGAGATAAGGTCTTGAGGTGCATAATAAGGTAGAGAAAAAAGCTTTGCTGCTGAATGAAATGAGATTTCATGTGCTGCTGCAAAAAAAGTTTCTTTGATTATTTCTGGTTGATCAAGAGGAAGAAAAGAGAAAATACCCCCACCTCGATTATTAATTACAATCAAGGTGCATGGGTAGGGGGACTTAGCAAGCAAAGCTAGCGAATTTAAATCGTGCAAAAAACTTAAATCACCAACAAGGGCAATGGTGTGTTTTTGCGTACCTATTGCTATGCCGCAAGCGGTAGCTATATTACCATCAATTCCAGAGAGTCCTCGGTTAGCAAAAATAGGTCCTGAAACTAGGGGAAGGTAGCAGTTAGCATCTCGGATCGGCATGCTATTTCCTAGAAAAAGAGCAGAGCTTTTTTGCTCAAGAAGATAGGCTATTGTAGGTTCTGAGAGGGTTGTTTGCTTAAGAAAATAATCGGATAGCTTTTTTGAAGTATGCAATTGCTTTGCCTGCCAAAAGCTGAGATGAGATGTAATTTTAGGGATATCAAGCTTAAGGCATAGCATTTGGCAAAAAGAAGAAGAATCTGATTGGATGCGCTGATTGATTATGTGAGCTGGATCAAAACGATGAGGTCCTTCTAAAACTTGCAGATAAAATTTAGGAGGGGACTTTTCCAATGTTTGTAAAAGAATCTTAGAAACAAAGCGCTCACCAATTTGAATAACTGCCTCAAAAGACCAAGGATGGGTTTTTAAGATCAGATCAAAATAAGAGATGATCAAAGGGTGACTAAAGGCTCTTAAAGGGGAGAGAATATCAGGAAAAATAGGCCAGTTTAACTTTTCTGCTAGAGCAACTACAGGGCCTGCTGGACTTGTCGCAGTTGCAATGATCACTCCATTTGTATGCTCTTTTAAGTGAGATGCATATTGCTCAATGATTGAAGAATTAGGGATTAGACAAGAGCGTGTATAGTGTATAGAAGAGAGGGGCTCTAGAGATTTATAGACAGAAGAAAGAGGTTCTCGAAACATACAATTAAGATGTACCGGCCCTTGGGCGTAATACACTGCTTGAGCAATGGTTGTAGGTAAGGACTTTATAAAAGAGAGTTCATCAGCACAGGGAAGATCTATTTGCCAGTTCACATAAGATCCAAAAATACGAACCTGATTACAACTTTGGTTGGCGCCGCAATCACGTAATTCAGGGGATCGATCTGCTGTTAACAAAATAAGTGGAACAGAGTCGTGCTTTGCTTCCATTACTGCAGGTAGAAGATTACCAACTGCTGTACCAGAAGTAACTAGGATTGTAACAGGTTTTTTACTAGCTTTAGCATATCCTAATGCATAAAAGGCTAATCCTCTCTCATCAAAATGAATATGGCTACGTGCTTCGAAATGATTTGCAATAGCTAAAACAAGAGGTGTTGATCTAGAACCAGGAGCCAGAAAAAAATCCTGTACTCCTTGTTTAATGAGCTGATCTATGAGTTGGTAACTAAAATAATAGTTATTTTCAGCGATTGATTTCATAAAAGTATCCTGCAAAAAGAGGCTGTTTTAGCTTCTAACTCTTCCCATTCCTTTAAAGGGTTACTTCCTCGAACAATTCCAGCTCCAGCAAATACTTTTAAATAAGAGTTAGTTATAAGAGCGGAGCGTATTCCAACAGCTATATCAGCCCCTTGAGTTCCTAACCATCCAATAGCTCCGCTATACCAGCCACGCTGAAAGGGTTCTAAGGATTTTAAGAGTTTAAGAGCTTCTTGTGTAGGTGTTCCACATACAGCTGGCGTGGGATGAAGAGCTGCTAATAGTGTTTGATCCGTGCAATCAGGGGCTAGGATAGCAGTTGCTCTGTTAGTTAAATGTTGTACAAAAGTTGCACGCAAGATTTGATCCTCTTGCCAGTTTAACTGATTAGATAGAGGTAAAAGAGCTTGTTCGATAAATTTTTTCACTAAATTAAATTCTCGGTTGTCTTTTGAAGAAGACTTAAGTTCATGAGCTAGCTCATCTTCATTTATTCCACGCGGCCTTGTTCCTGCAATAGCCTCACTAAAAACCACATTTCTTTTTCTATGAAACAGAGTTTCTGGAGTAGCTCCTAAAAAGGTAGAGTCTTTAGAAAATTGAAAGGCAAAGCAAGTTGCTGTCTCTGCTTTTTTTTCAAGGGCTTGTAGTAAAGGCCAAGCAGGAGTAGTGGTAAATTGTGTTTGACGTGCAAGCACAATTTTTTCAAGGTCTTTGACAGAAAGTACATGTTCGACATTTCTCTTCCACTCAGCCCAACTGGGTAAATGAGAAATTTTAACGCAGGGAGTAACCTGTTCTATAGGGCTTTCTGATTTGAGCTCTCTAAAAATCAGTGGGTCGGGACTTTGATTGATAAAGTGTACTGTCAGTGTAATTTTATCATTAGTTTGGACAAGTTCAAAGCGAGGCAGCCAGAATTGAGTGCTAGGAAATTCTTCTTCCCAAGCAGATTCAGGAAAATGGATTCCTCCAAAAAAGTGAAGATCTATATCTTCTGTTTGATCAATATGAGGGATATTAGAGTAACACAGAAGGGAACCTAGTGCCATATGAGTTGTCTTAGTGTGTTTATCTTTCCAATAGACTTTAGGATAGATATCCTGAGAAGCCAGCCAGGAAATAGGAGAAAGATAGGAGAAATCAACTAAATAAGAATCATACGAAAAAGATGTGTTATTTACAGAAAAAGTTCTCATTTAATCCGATCTCCTTGGTAAATGAAAATAGCACCACCTGTAAAAGAAGTAGCTTTTACCGATGCAAATCCCACGTCTCTTAAATAAGCGCAAAATTTTTCCCCGCAAGGGAAACTAGAAATCGTATCATTTAGATATTGGTAGGCTTGAGGTTCCCCTGAAATGAGTCCTCCCAGAAAAGGTAAAAGATAGCGTAGGTAAAAATGGTGTCCTGTTTTTAATAGTCGATTTTTAGGAACGGCTCCTTCTAGAATTAACAGCCTACCTTGTGGTTTTAATACACGAAAACACTCTTGAAGTGCCTTGTTAACATCCATGACATTACGAATACCAAAAGAAATAGAGACACAATCAAAACAATGATTTTCAAAGGGAAGGTCTAGTAAACTAGCTTCTTGCAGAGAAATGTAGGAATCGAAACCCTTTTTTTTGATTTTTTTATTTGCTATTTGCAACATTTCTTGAGATAGATCAATTCCTGTAGCAGAAGTAATTTTTTTAGAAAAGCGCATAAAAGCTAATAACTGATCTGCAGTTCCTGTTGCGCAATCCAATAGAGTTAATTGTTTTTTTTCTGGTAAAAATGCAGCCATTTTTTTACGCCATAAGCAATCTAGCCCAAAAGTCATAATTCGATTTACCATGTCATATGTGGGAGAGATTTTATCAAACATTTTCCAGATTTCAAATCTTGAAGGGGAATTTTTTTCTCTTAACATGACAAAACCAACTTATAAGTTGCTTTAAAGCATATAAACATTTTAGAGAAAAAAAGAAAAGCGCCTTAATTTTTTTAAGGCGCTAAAAGGATTTTTTAAGTGCGCTTACGCTCATTTTCTGAGAGGTGTTTTTTGCGTAATCTAATAAAATGAGGAGTGGTTTCGATTAACTCATCATCTTCAATAAAATCAATGGCTTGTTCTAAAGTAAATTTACGTGGAGGAGCCAGAATAATATTTTCATCGGTTCCTGAAGCTCTCACGTTCGTCAGCTGTTTTCCACGCACAATATTTACTACTAGATCATTGTCTCTATTATTCTCTCCTACAATCATCCCTTCATAGACATCATCGCCAGGAGCTACAAATAGAGTCCCTCTATTTTGTACGCTAAAGCTAGCATATCCTGTAACTTTGCCTGGTCCATTTGAAATAAGAACTCCTTTTGGTCTACCTTCAATGGGTCCTTTCCATGGAGCATAGCTATTAAAGACCGAGGTTAAAATACCTAAGCCTTTGGTCATGGTTAGAAAATCATTACGGTATCCCATTAAACCGCGAGTAGGAACGAGAAACTCCAAGCTGGTAATATTATGTTCATTGGTACTTAAGGATCGCATTTCCGCCTTGCGACGAGAAAGCTCTTCAATTACACTTCCTGAAAATTCCTGAGGCACTTCAATATGAACGCTTTCAAATGGTTCATTTTGAACCCCCTCTACTTCTTTCAAAATAACTTGAGGCTTGCAAATAGTAAATTCATAACCTTCTCGGCGCATAGCTTCGATTAAAACCGCTAAATGTAGTTCACCTCTACCACAAACCCGAACGGCGTCATCTCGAAAATGATCCTCAATTTTCAAAGAGATGTTAGCTAGCTTTTCTTGGGCTAGTCTCTCTCTTATTTTGTTCATCGTTATATGCTTGCCGTCTTTACCTACAAAAGGCGAATTATTAACCATTAATTCAACAGATAATGTAGGTTCTGCAAGTATAATGGGAGGAAGTTGTGCAATGTGGGAAGGATCACATAAAGTATCACCAATAGTAATCTCAGCAATTCCCGAAATGCAAACGATATCTCCTACACCAGCTTCATCAACTTCTACTTTTTTTAACCCATGATATCCTTCAATACGCGTTACTTTATGTAAAGAGGTGTGTCCATTCACATCTACTTTACTAATAGTTTGTCCTTTAGTGACTTTCCCTTCAAGAATACGGCCGCAAGCCTGACGACCTACAAAATCATCATAGCTCAAAGTACTAGCCTGCATCAGGAAAGGCAGCTCTAGGTTACCGGGAGGAGGAGAGACATTCTCGATAATCATTTCAAATAAAGGTCTCATATTTACACGAGGGTCATTTGGTTCACGTGTAGCAAAGCCAGACAATCCAGATGCATAGCAGATAGGAAATTCAAGCTGCTGATTGTTGGCGCCTAATTCGACAAATAAATCAAAAGTAAGATCTAAAGCTCGATCGGGGTTTGCATGTGGGCGATCAATTTTATTAAGCACGACAATAGGCTTTAAGCCAATTTTTAACGCTTGTGCAAGCACAAAACGAGTTTGAGGCATGGGTCCTTCTTGAGCATCTATCAAAAGAAGAACGGAGTTGACCATACCTAAAACGCGCTCTACTTCGCCTGAAAAATCAGCATGACCAGGAGTATCTATAATATTAATTTTAAATTCATCAAATTCGATACTGGTATGCTTGGCAAAGATGGTAATTCCTCTTTCTTTTTCCTGATCGTAATTATCCATCATTCTTTCGGAAGTAGCTTCATTTTCGCGAAAGATATTGGATTGTTTAAGTAGGCTATCTAATAGAGTTGTTTTACCATGATCAATGTGAGCGATAATTGCAATATTACGAATCTTTTTTGGGTCGCGGATTTTTTTGGAATAAGACATAAAAAGGAATCTCTTAGGGTTATCAAGTTGATTGATGATTTTAGAACAATCTTCATTAAAATGCTAGTTTAAGAACCTTTAAGAAAATCCTTAATTTGTTATTAAATTTTTTTTATTATAAAAAAACTTATCCGTAAGTCGGGGATTTAAGTGCTTGAGATTTTAATGGAAGCTGGATCTGGGATAAGAGGGCTAACTTGAATGAAGTCTTCAACAAGTTGACCTTGGATCGTTTTTCTATTCAACGAATCTTTTTATACGAGATTACATGTTCGTAAATGATTTAATAGCTCATCACGGGTTTCCCGCATCATTGACCAAAAAAACATCAAAATAAGAGGAGTCAACCCGCTTTCCTTTAATATGATTTCTTAACTGTTCCAGTTGTCTTCACTATTCCATTTAGTCTATTTATCTTCATCAGATCATTGTTGTAAATTTTGCAAAACTAGGGAGTTTTATTAAATACAAGAGAAATAAGAGATCTATTTTCATTTTTCTAAAATATCAATAGAGAGAGTACGCCCCTCCCTCTGCTCTGATACCTTAAGTTGCTTGTATCAAATCCTCTTGAAATCTCATCTTTTCTTTTGAGCCTTTGTGTAAAGGCACCATCAGCTCCTAATGGAGAGTTTATTATTATAATTTTTTTATTAAGTAGGTTAAGTTTAGAGTTGTCGGGATTTCAACTGGGAGAAGAGCGGTGGATTTCTTTACCTTTTAAAGATTATTGTGAATATAAAGTCCTTAAAGGCGTAAAGTAGCTTTAAAACATCTCTGAATACCATTAAGTGTTTTCAGGAAAAAGGCTTTTTTATAGAGCACATGGGGACGCAGAGTAAGATACTTAATTTTGAAGGTAAGATATCTTTAAAGAACTGGATTTTTACTGAAATGGCTCCTCAAGTATAAAGGGAAGGAGGATAAATCCTTTATAGAAGAGTGTTTTTTTACAAATGCAGTTGTTAGGATGGATTAGCTCAGAAGATCCTCATATACATATTTCTTGCAATTCTGTTTTAATTTTAAAACCCATCAAAATTTTAGCTGATTATTCTCGTCTGTAAGAGGGTAATAAACAGTCAACTCTAATAAGATCATAAATATTAATTTTTTTAAATTAATAAAAATAAATTATGTTTTAATTATAAAAATAAATAAACATTCTAAAATTAATATTAATTAATTATCTGTACTTGAATAAAAAAGGAATAAAATGCCAAAACGCAATCTAAAGTTACTTTTGTATGCATAAGGAGATTTTGTGAAAAAAATAAAAATAATACCTAATTCTATTATTAAATTATTGGGAATTTCATGCTGTTCTTGGATGGCTTGGACATCTATAAACGCTCATTCCGAGCAAGTAACAATAGATGCTAATATAGTGCAGGCATTTGAATCTATTAATAATGGCCGTAGTAAACCTCCTGTAGAGGTCATATTTAGTAGAAATTTTATAGACTCTCAATTAGATGCTGCAACGGCTGAATCTACGATTGTTATTCAAAAACCGCTGATATTTGATGCAAGCAATAAAACAATCAAGTTAGCAAATGCTGCAGATCATCAAGAGTTGTTAAAAATAGAAATGTTGGAAAGAACCGATGCTTGTATTTTTAAAAATATAGGTTCTATTGAAGGAGATGTTAATCTGGTAAAGGGAATTTTTTCTGTGCCAGTTGGAGCTGTTAAAGGAAGAGTTAAAAATAATGCAGAGCTTGTTTTAGTAGCAAACGATGGTCAAATAATAGATCAAAGGATCATAGGTTCTGGTATTCTTAAAATCCAAGCGGCAGGGACAGTTAAGTTGCAAATGCCCTATCCCATTGAAGGGGGGATCATATTTAGTGGAGAGGGAAATAAAATTTCCTCTATCGTCGTTGATACTAGAACCGCTCCTAAAGAGTACTTAGTAGCTCTTAAAGAAGGGGACTGGATTGCTTTTGACCAGGATTTTAATGGTACTTACGAGGGTGCTCTCTGTGGAGCAGGCGGTTTGGCAAAATTGGGTAAAGGAGTGCTGACCTTAACGGGAAATAATAAAGATCGTAATTCTATTACTCGGATCTTTTCTGGAGAAATCTCTATTAATACCCCTGAAAACTTGGGAACTCATGGCTTTATTTCTTTTAAAGGAGGGGCTTTACATGTTACAGACTCCTTGGGAATAGAGAATTCTCTTATTGGAGATGTAAGTCTGATTATAGATGAAGGAAAAATAGTAGAGATTTTAGGGTCAGTAGGTAATGAAAAAATACCAGAGACCTCTCTTTCTATTGAAGGTAGAGGAACCGTTTGTCTAAAAGGGCCTAATTCTTACCAAGGAGATACCAGCGTATCAGGAGCTACACTTCAACTTGAATCTGAGGTTAATTTAGGAGAAGGAAGCCTTATCCTAAAACACGCAACACTAAAATCCGCTTCAGATATTGCACATTTAGATATAAAACGAGATATGGTTTTAGATGGATCTGGCACAATACATGTAAGCAATAGAACTATAAATGTTTTAGGAAATATTTATTCTAGTACTTCAGGGCAGGCTCATTTAATTAAAGATGGATTAGGGAAATTAGCTATTCATGGAAATTTACGTGATTCAAACCTATATATTAAAAAAGGGCTTGTACATATAAGTCCTCCAGTTGCTGAATTAGAAAAGCGTGTATTGCAAGATATGAAATATCCTAAAGATATTTGCGATAAAATAGATGAATTTAAAGCAGATGCTTTATCTTTAAGAGCATCTCCTATGAAGATTTTAAGTGACGTTTCTGTTCATGCTGATGCCAAATTAAAGATTGATAGAAACTTGATACACATAAGTAATCTCTCTGGAAATGGTTATGTTGTGTTAGGTCCTGATTCAAATTGTGTAGTGATAGAATCAGGGGATTTTGCAGGTTCTTTGTCTACTTTTCGTTCAAATACTATCCAAAAAGAAGATCAGCCAATGATTATTAAAACAGGTGAGGGGGAATTAAAATTAAAAGGTGATAATTCTAACTTAGTTGCAAAACTGATAGTTAGAGAGGGAAAAGTACAGGCAAATGGTTCCATGAGAACTGATGTATTTGTAACAGAAGCAGGTGTTTTTAGCGGGAATAGTTCTGTTGTTACTCTATCAAACCAGGGTAGAGTGATTCCAGGTAATTCCATAGGAACACTTCGTGTTGAGAAAGATTTTATACAAGATTCATTGGGGTGCTTAGATATTGAGGTAAACGCACAAGGGGAATCCGATGTTGTTAAAGTAGGAAATCAAGCTTCTTTAGCAGGGCGCTTACGTATTCTGCCTGAGCCTGGAATTTATCAAAAAGGAATAGAGTATACGATTTTAGAAGCAAAAATAGTAAAAGGAACTTTTGATAAAGTAGAAAATACGGCTTTGGATATCGCTTTATTCGATGTTGGATATAAGCCAGACGAGGTTGTACTATCTGTTACAAAAACCATGTATCAATTGCCTGTGGATAATAGCATGTCGGATACTTTTAAAAGTTTGACTAATCTTATGCAAGATGTACAGTTTAAAGAAGGAACTGATGCTTTTAAGATTATTGAAAACATTTTTACTCTTGATCATCCGAAAAAATTAAAGCAAGTTTATTCTCAGATAACACCTGTTCAATTAGGAGGCATGACCTACGAGAGTTATATTAATGCTTCTAGTGTAGCAAATAGTTTTACTAATGCTTTGCGTCGCAATTACAGATGTGCTAATTCTATTTCTACCATTTGGATTGAACCTATTGGACATTATGCCCATCAAAAGCATGGGTGTGACTTAGAAAATTATAAGTCTTATATGGGAGGAGTTGTTTTAGGGGGTAATCATTTCGCTAGAGAAAATATATTAATTGGTGCTGGAATTGGTTATACTGATTCTTTGCTGAAATGGGGGAAGAGCACAGCCTTATCACATATTGCTAGTTTTTATGCAGGTTTAAACGGCGGTTGGATAGGAGACTGCTTTTACGCAAATGCTTCTTTTATTGCATCTACAAATACTTTTAGAAATAAACGTCATTTGAAATTTGCAAAAGTTGATCATACAATAAAAGGCAAGCATCACGGGATTGGTTTAACATCTCGCGTGGAAGCTGGCTACAATCTTGCTGTAACACCAAATTTTTACTTAAGGCCTTTTGTAGACTTAAATACCTATCATGCTTTTGAAAGGCCGGTTAATGAGAAGAAATCTGGTCCTATCCATTTCCATAGAGCTGCTTTGACATCTCACGAACTTCAAGGAAAAATTGCAATGGAAGCAACAGGAAATTTCACCTGCAATTCCCTGTGTTTTTCTCCTGGAGTGCTTTTAGGCTGGATTGCACAAGCCCCGATTGGCAAAGCTGATTATAAAGTATCTTTAAATGATACTGGTAAGTATTTAGATGTTAAAGGATTTCAAAAACATAAAATCAATCAACAAATAGCATTAGGAGCAAATATTGTAGCTAATTATAAAACAACTGCTATTTCTTTGTATTATGAGCTTGATTTAGGAAAAAATCACTCTCTTATCCATCAAGCAGCTGCTAGTATAGATTTAAAGTTCTAAAAAAAGGTCCCGGTTTAACCCGGGACCCACTTTTTCTATTTTGCAGATTGTTTCTAAGAGAGGTTATGTCGTAGCCTTTCAAAAAGAACAACTAGTATTTAGAAAAGCTATTCTTTTACACTGACTTGAAACACATAAAAAAAGATTTTTCATAAACTAATAGTAGGATTTTTTTTAATCTTTTTTGAAAAAGGATGTTTTTTCATTGAAAAAATATTAGTTTGCAAAGTATACTTTGCGTAAATCTATTCCATTTTTGTTTAAAACAAATTTTTCTTTGCGAGCTTTATAAATAAAGCTTTTATTTACTATTTAAATTAAAAGGGAGGTGACCTTGTGCCAATTACCTCTGAAAAAGATGAAATGACTTTGCTAACTGAAGAGCAGAAAGACTCTAATGGCTTAACGGAATCTAAAACTTCCCACTTACACGATGTTCTACGAAAAAAGTTGGAACTTGCCTTTCACAAGCAAACCTCTACAGTTGTTGTTCATGATATTATAAAAATAGTAGCAGAACATTCTGCTATTGATCTAGCTTACGCTGCTTCAGAGCTTCCTCCGCGCGCCAGACCAGTGATTTATGAGAACTTGTCCAATAGTAATGATAAAATTGCTTTTTTGATTAATACAGATAGTAGGACAAGATCTGCTGTATTACACTATATTAGCGACAAAGAAATAAAAAATATTTTAGAAAAGATGGCTCCCGATGAAGGAGTAGAAATCTTAGAAGATATCCCCGAAAGGCGTTTTAGACGAGTGATGGAGATCTTAGAACCTGCAAAAGCTGCAAAGATTCGAGAGATTAAAAAACATCAGCGCAATACAGCTGGAAGGTTAATGACGAATGAATTTTTTTCTTTTACAATGGATGTAAAAGTCGAAGACGCTGCATCTTATATTAGGGATAATCCAGGGATTGATTTAACAAGGCAAATTTTTATTGTTAATCAAGGAGGAATACTGCAGGGATATGTTCCTGCAAGAAATTTGATTGTTAATTTAGCTCATCTACCGCTTAAGCAAGTCATGCGACCTGTTTTACATAAAGTAACAGCCGATGCTTCTCGAGAAGAGGTAGTGGAGATTGTTGAAAGATATAAAAGCACTGCCTTAACGGTTGTAGATGGTAACAATCGATTAGTGGGTGTGATTACTAATGAGGATGTCCTTGATGCTATAGCAGATATTGCTGATGAAACAATTGCAAATATGGCAGGTACTGCAGAAAAATTTAGTGAACACGAACCTTTTATAAAAAGATTTTTATCTCGAGCTCCTTGGTTAATTGTAACGCTTTGTGCTGGTTTAATCAATGTAGGGATAATGTCTTCTTTTCAGAGATATGATGGAGGGATTTTAACCTTTGTGATGTTTTTTGTACCTTTGATTACAGGTATGTCTGGTAACATAGGTATTCAATGTAGTACAATTCTTGTAAGGAGTATGGCAATTGGATTAATTTCAGTGTCCTATCGCACAGAAGCTATTTTAAAAGAATTACTTATTGGAATAACTGCTGGTACAACTTTTGGGTTACTATGTGGGATTTCTGTATATGCTCTTGATTTTGTAGGGGTTTCTGGATCTGGGTTTACTCCTGTGGCTGTTGGAATTATGGTTGGTATAGGTTTAATGGGAGCTTGTATTGCAAGTACCGCTTTAGGTGTATTTTCTCCTTTATTTTTTGCGCGGATTGGAATAGATCCTGCTGTAGCATCAGGGCCTATTGTCACAGCTCTAAATGATTTTTTATCCATGTCTATTTATTTTTTAATAGCCATAGGTTTAAGCTCATTATTTTTTTGATATTGCCATTTTGCTATGACTCTAATATAGTCTGCTGCTATAGGATTATATGAATGTCCAAGTGCTATAAGATAAGATGAGAAAAGATAGCCGTTTAACAAACAAGTTGCTTGTAAACCTTTTGCCTAAAATGCTTGAGCATATTGCTGCTATGCAAAAAAATCGACCGGATTTAATTGTGTCGGCATGGCAGGAGATTATTGGGAAGGACCTTGCCGTTATGGCTCAAGCAATAGGCTTTGAAAAAGGGATTTTAATGGTAAAGGTTAGTAATTCTACTTTATATAGCTTACTTGCCCAGCATGAAAAAAAACGTTTGTTGCAAATGTTGCGTAAAAAATTTCCCTCTATTGATATAAAAACAATTCATTTTCGTATCGGTTAACTATAATTGAGATAAGGTATGACCACAATGACCAAAGAAGAACAATATGATGCTAGTTCTATTACCGTCCTAGAAGGATTGCAAGCGGTAAGAGAACGTCCCAGCATGTATATCGGTGATACACAAACTAATGGGTTACATCAGCTTGTTTACGAAGTAGTGGATAATAGCGTTGATGAGGCTTTAGCTGGTCATTGTAGCGAAATTTCTATTTTTATTCACAAGGATAACTCCATAACAGTTCAAGATAATGGAAGAGGAATTCCTGTTGGGCGTCATGCTCAAGAATCAAAGAAACAGGGTCGGGACGTTTCTGCGATTGAAGTGGTTATGACTATTTTGCACGCAGGTGGTAAATTTGATAAAAGCACCTATAAGGTTTCTGGTGGACTTCATGGAGTAGGGGTTTCTTGTGTCAATGCTTTATCTGAAAAGTGTGATGTTGAAGTGCGTCAAAATGGCAAAGTTTATTCCATTCAATTTTCCAAAGGTAAAGTAATACACCCTCTTAAACAGATAGGGGATAGTAAAGAATATGGTACTAAAGTCACCTTTAAACCCGATGCAACTATTTTTACCGTATTAGTCTTTGACCATGATTTACTATTGAAACGTTTTCGTGAACTAGCTTTTTTAAACAAAGGGCTATCCATTCGCTTTCGCGATGAAAGACAAACAGATTTTCAAGAGTTGGTTTTTTGTTATGAAGGAGGGGTTAAATCCTTTGTAGAATATTTGAATGAAAATAAAACGCCTATTTTTCCAAAACCGATTTATATCTATGGATCAAAAGAAGGTGTAGATGGGATGGTAGACTTTGAAGTTGCCATGCAATGGAATACTACTTATTCAGAGAATGTATACTCCTATGTAAATAATATATCAACCCGTATGGGAGGAACACATGTTAGTGGGTTTTCTACAGCTTTAACACGTGTTTTAAACCAATACATTAAGACCCATAATCTATTAAAAAGCGATAAGATGACGGTTCAGGGCGATGATATGAGAGAAGGACTCACCGCTGTTTTATCTGTAAAGGTGCCTAATCCTCAGTTTGAAGGGCAAACCAAACAGAAGCTGGGCAACAATGAAGTAGGCTCGCTTGTACAACAGATTACAGGGGAGCATTTGGCGGTATTTTTAGAGGAAAATCCAGTCATTGCTCGCATGATTGTAGAAAAAGCCATTCTTGCAGCTCAAGCTCGGGACGCTGCTCGAAGAGCAAGGGAATTAACCCTGCGTAAAACAGCTTTGGATACGGCACGATTGCCCGGGAAATTAACCGATTGTCAAGAAAAAGATCCCGCTCTTTGTGAATTATTTATTGTGGAAGGAGATTCAGCAGGAGGATCAGCAAAAACAGGTAGAGACCGTAGATTTCAAGCTATTCTTCCCATTCGCGGAAAAATTCTTAATGTCGAAAAAGCACGTTTGGAAAAAGTTTTGCAGAATCAAGAAGTAGGTGCGATGATTGCAGCGTTTGGTTGCGGAATTGGACAGGGTAATTTTAACCTGGAAAAACTGCGCTACCATAAGATTATCATTATGACGGATGCTGATGTTGACGGTTCTCACATTCGTACTCTGCTGTTAACCTTTTTCTATCGCCACATGCCAGCTTTAATTGAAAATGGTTTTGTTTATATCGCACAACCTCCTTTATTTAAAGTTACACGTAAAAAAACAAGCCGCTATATTCACAGTGAAAAAGATATGGATGAGTACTTATTAAAACTAGGTCTTAGCGATATTCAAATCCAGTTAGTAGGTCATAGCGATACACTATCTAAAGAACTGCTTGAGGAATTGGTAAAACTCATTCGTGATGTAGAGGCATTTATCCTCTCTATTGAGAAAAAAAGTATTCCTTTTCGTGAATTCTTACAAGCTAAAGACGAAACAGGTAGACTCCCTCGCTTCCAAGTAAAGTTAGGAGAGGAAGAGAAATTGATTTACTCAGAAGAGGAGTTTGTAGAAATAAAGTTATCACATGAGACTCTACAAAAACTTAAGCATACTGAAACACTAGCCTCCATTCCTATTGAAGAACAAACGCTAGAAATGCAAACGTTTCGTGTTAAAGGAATGCCTTTTGTTGAGCTATATGAGAAGAAGACTATTGATTCTTTAAAGACACGCCTTTCACAGTTTAATTTTATACTTGATCAATATGTTGTTGCAGAGGGTAAGTTATTTGATATTATCAATGAAGAAGGCAAATATCACCCTATGTATACTTTGAAAGAAGGAATTGAATTTTTACGGCAGAATGGACGTAAAGGAATCGAAATTCAAAGGTATAAAGGATTGGGGGAAATGAATGCAGACCAACTTTGTGATACGACAATGGATCCTCAAAAGCGCACTCTTCTTCACGTAACCCTTCCCGATGCCATTGCAGCTGATCATACGTTTACTATGCTTATGGGAGAAGAGGTTCCTCCTAGACGTAGGTTTATTGAGCAACATGCCCTATCAGTTAAGAATTTGGATATCTAAGGAGAGTTAACCATCCATGTCCTACACTAAAGATGAAATTGTTATTTCCCGAAATATTGAAGAAGAGGTTAAAGAGAGCTATATTCGCTATTCGATGTCGGTGATTATTGCTAGGGCACTTCCCGATGTACGTGATGGGTTAAAGCCTTCTCAAAGACGTATTTTGTACGCAATGAGGCAGTTATCTTTAAGCCCCACTTCTAAACATCGTAAGTGTGCTAAAGTTGCAGGGGACACCTCTGGGGATTATCACCCTCATGGAGAACAGGTAATCTATCCTACGCTTGTTCGTATGGCGCAGAGTTGGTCTATGCGCTATCGTTTAATCGATGGGCAAGGAAACTTTGGATCGGTGGATGGTGATCCTCCAGCTGCTATGCGTTATACAGAAGCGCGTCTCACCCATGCTTCTATGGCTTTAATGGAGGATTTAGATAAAGACACGGTTGATCTAATCCCTAACTACGATGAAACGAGGGTAGAGCCGACTGTATTTCCTGCTAAGTTCCCTAATTTATTAGCAAATGGATCTTCTGGAATCGCTGTAGGAATGGCGACCAATATTCCGCCGCATAATTTAGCTGAATTAATCACAGCGACTTTATTAGTCATCGACGAGCCACAAACGACAATTGAAGAAATTATGACTGTAATGCCTGCACCGGATTTCCCGACCGGTGGAATCATTTGCGGTTATAGAGGAATTAAAGAAGCTTACCATACAGGTCGTGGGAAAATCACTCTGCGAGGAGTCATTCACATTGAAGATGGCGAATCTGATAAGCAAAAGCTTGTTATTGATGAGATACCTTATAATATAAGTAAGTCAGACCTAATTTTAAAAATAGCTGACCTTGTAAACATTAAAACCATTACCGGAATTAGCGATTTACGTGATGAGTCGGATAAAGATGGAATGAGGATTGTCTTAGAGCTCAAGCGTGGTGAGATCCCAGACGTTACGATTAATCAGTTGTATAAGTTTACTGATTTACAGGTAACCTTTGGTTGTAACATGTTAGCTCTTGATAAGGGCTTGCCAAGAACGATGAATATCAAGCAGTTTATTGCTGCTTGGGTTGAGCATAGAATTGATGTTGTTCGTCGCCGTACCAGATTTGAACTAGCAAAAGCACAGGCGCGTGCCCATGTTTTAGAAGGCTATTTAAAAGCTCTAGATAATTTGGATGCGATAGTTAAGCTTATTCGTTCTTCTGACAACAAAGAAGCTGCTAAACGTCAATTAATGACTGATTATGAATTGAGCGAAAGGCAAGCATCTGCTGTTTTAGAGTTGCGTTTATACCAATTAACTGGGTTAGAAAGAGAGAAAATTGAATCGGAATATAACCAATTACTGGATAAAATTTCTCATTTTCTTTCTGTATTAGCTAATGAAACACTTGTGCGAGGAATTATTAAAGAAGAGCTTTCAGAGCTTAAAAAGTATCATAATTCCGATCGAAAAACAAAAATCATTGCAGCGGAAGGGGAGTTTAATATTGAAGATCTTATCCCTGATTTGCCAGCGATTATTACGATTTCAGAAGATGACTATATCAAACGTATGCCGATTGATACCTTCCGCGAGCAGCGCCGTGGAGGTCAAGGTGTAATTGGTATGGAAATGAAAAAAGAAAATGATGTTTTAAAAGATGTCTACGTTGCCTCTACGCATGATTATCTATTGATTTTTACCAACTTTGGTAGATGCTATTGGCTAAAAGTATGGGAAATTCCAGAAGCAGGGAGACGGTCTAAAGGAAAACCCTTAGTCAATCTTCTAGAAGATATACGTCCTTCTGAAAAAATTGCTACTGTCTTAAAAGTGAAGAAATTTGAGGAAGATCATTATATCTTTTTAGCAACAAAGCAAGGAGTTGTAAAGAAAACAGAGCTCACAGCTTTTAGCTCTCCTCGTCGTAAAGGGGTTTACGCCATCAATATTGATGAGGGAGATGAAGTCATTGCAGCTCGCCTAACAAAAGAAGGAGAGCAGATCATGCTATTTACAAAAAATGGAATGGCTGTTCGTTTTGATCAAACTCAAGTACGTGCAATGGGTCGCGTAGCAAGAGGGGTGAGGGGTGCTCTTTTACGCAATAAAGAAGATGCTGTTGTTTCTTGTGAGGCTGTTTCCGGTGATCAAAACCTACTTGTTGTTTGCTCTAAAGGTTTTGGGAAGCGTTCCAAAGTCAATGATTTTAGGCAAACCAACCGTGGAGGAGTGGGAGTACGCTCTATTATTACAAGTGAGCGTAATGGTTCTGTAATTGGAGCTGTATCTGTTACAGACCAAGATAGCGTGGTTATGATGTCAAATACAGGTCAAACCCTGCGCATTAACATGCAAGATGTACGAGTAATGGGACGCTCTACTCAAGGAGTTCGTCTGGTTAATTTACACGGACAAGATCACTTAGTAGCCATCCAAAAAATTGAACATATTGAAGAGGCTACCAACGAGGTTTCAAAATAGATGCAATATAAAGGGCATCTAATTACTTTTGAAGGAGGAGAGGGTGTAGGTAAGACAACTCTTATCGATGCTCTCTACCAATACTTGAAAAATAGTAGGCAAGATGTAATCAAGACCCGTGCTCCAGGTGGTACTGAAATAGGGCAACTGATTCGAAAAATTTTATTGAATCGGCATCAAGATAACATGTCTTCTCTATGCGAGTTGTTTCTCTTTTTAGCTGATCGTTCTCAACATGTAGATGAATTGATTCTTCCTGCTTTAAAAAAGAAGAAAATTGTTTTATGCGATCGTTTTAACGATTCTACCATTGCCTATCAAGCAGCTGGCCGGCACCAAGAAGAACGCCAGATCGAAGATCTCTGTGCATTTGCTTCATTACATGTATCTGTTCATTTAACCTTTTTTTTAGATTTAGACCCAGAACTAGCTCTAAAGCGCGTGGATCGGATGAAAGATAGAGATCGTATTGAAGCAGAAGAGATCGCGTTTCACAGAAAAATTAGACAAGCATTTCATGCCCTAATAAAAAAGGATCCTAAAAGATTTGTGGTATTAAACGCTTCGTTAGATCCAAGTGAAGTATTTGAAATAGCAAAACGGCATCTTGATGACTTCCTCGAAACTCACCGGTAATCAAGCAGCAGTGCGGATCATTATGCGTATGCTATCTAATCAAACACTTCCGCATACCCTTTTGTTTCATGGGCAAAATGGAGTTGGCAAAAGCATTCTAGCAAAAGAGGTAGCAGAGGGGTTAATGGGAAGCTCCCATATCGAAAAAATCCGAAAGCAAATCCATCCCGATCTTATTCTATTTCATCCTGAGGGAAAAAGTGGAGTGTACTCAATTGAACAAATGCGTTCTTTATTACAAATGGCTTCAATGCCTCCTTTTGAAGCAGCTCTCAAAGTATTTATCATTCATGAAGCCGATAAGCTCTCTACTATTTGTAGTAATGCTCTTTTAAAAACATTAGAAGAGACAAGTTCTGATACTTATTTTATTTTATTAACGGATCAGATAGAAAAACTGCTTGAAACAGTTACCTCACGTTGCTATAAAGTGCGGTTTTTTCCCATTCCTTCTGATTTAATTACTTTCTTTCTACAAGAGCATACAACTTTAACAAAAGAGGAATCTAGAAACATAGCGGATAGATCTCAAGGCTCTTTAGCCAAAGCCAAATGGCTGCAAGAGCTAAAATCAGAAAATCTGGAGCAGTTTTTAACCAAGCTCTTTAGTCTAATCCTTCCTCAAGACTATAGCCAATTTATCCAACTCATGGTAGGTATAGATGCTCTACTAGAAGACACAAATGCAGAAATTATTCTAGAAGAGATTCTAGAGTGGTATAGAGACCTACATGCATTTAATCATCAAGCTCCTGGATTTTACCACAGCAATCATATGCAGTTATTAGCCAAAAAAGCTAAAGAGCCTCTACCTTCTTTAGAGCAAATACTAGAAGCATTTATACAGGCTCAAACAGCACTGCAACGTAATATTAAGTTATCTGTTGTCATAGAGAATATGTTATTGCAATTTGCATGTTTAGCTACTTCATAATCCAATATTAATGTTTCTGGCTCCTTTTTAAACGATTTTACTTATTTTGCGTAAGGTGAGTAAGGAGTATAAAATGAAAGGATTCATTCATTCTTCATCTATTATGATGCATTTTTCGATTTATATCTAAACTTTGGAGTTTTTTATGACAGTACCATGAGGAAAATCAGGACAGATAGTAAGAAATGAATTTTTTAAAAAAACATTTATAGGAGCAAGTGAATAAGTTTGCTGATAAACAGCTTGCTCCACTTAAAGCTGCTTTAAAAGCCCAAGCAGATTCTCGTATTGATCAAAGTCCTTCTCTTAACAACAAAGTTAAAGAGTTTAGCAAAGAAACTACGGCGAAATCAACCAATGCTATTATTGATTTGTCAAGAAGAACATTGATTGCTATTGCATTTAGTTCCTTTGCAAGTCAGAAGAAAAAGAGCCTTCTTGTCTACAATCAAAAATACGCACCTTTTAAGCTTATTCGAGCTAATACCATGAATGTGAAACATGACGACAATATCTATAATTATCCGCTTTATCTGATCTCTGGATTCCCCTTAAAGTCCGATTAGAAATTGACTGCTGAAGTGCCATCAAAGCTATATTTTTGTAAATCTTCTATTTGCTCTTTTGATAAGTCTGCTGATAGAGCAATTACATCCATTTCCACTCCATTTTGTAATAGACGTTTTGCTAGTTTAATTTTATATTTTTCAATAAATTTTTTTAGTCCTAAGAGCTTCACCTACATCCATTTTATGGTCTAGAATAACCATGTTATCCATGATAACACGGTTCATATTTTGGTAATCTCTACGTTCATTCTGGTTCCAATGAAATTGATTAAGGGCGGTATAGGCTCTTTTAATAATGCTGTCATTTCCAATAATCTTAAGTAGATCTTCTTCTGTGGTTTCATGCACGTGTTTAAAAAAGTAACACCATTTTTCTTCTATTAAGATGAGTTCTTCTTTATTTTTTTAAATTTAGGCAATTCGATAAAGGTAAAGTATAGGTCTTTATGATCGTGTTCATGAGTTGCTTTATGTAATATGATGTGATCTGATTTGTAATGAGATTTTTTAGGAAAAATGACTTCCTTTAGGTCTTGATATTTCGATTGAAATTCTTTAGAATAATTCACTTGCATTTCAATAATGTATTTTGCTCCTTCTCTATCTTTCTCAGGGTTTAAAATGGTGGGTAAAAACCCCACATCTACAATATGGTTTTTTTAAAAGAAGCGGAGAATATCATTTAAAAAATGGATGAGAATGTCTTTATTTTTTTTGGAATTGCCATGTTTTAAGTACCTCAACCTTATAATCTGCTTTTATGCAGCTATTCATTTTGCTTTAGAGGTAACTAACGCAGCTTTCCCGACCATCCAAGTTTAGTACGCAATGTAGAGAAATAATCTCGTCTTAGAAGACTTACTAACTTGAAGTTTTTTTTACTTCTTGTGATCTCAAAGATTTCTGATTTTTTTAATTCATAGTAATTGAGTCCATCTGCATGTATTTCAATGGGAGCATAATTGCTTAAGTATTCGATTTGAATCTTTTGATTGGCTGGAAGGACAATGGGGCAATTGGAAATGGTATGAGGACAAATAGGGGTTAAAACCAAGGCTTCTAAATCAGGGCTAATGATAGGACCACCTGCTGATAAAGAATAAGCTGTAGAGCCATTGGGAGTAGCTATAATGATTCCATCGGCTTCAAAAGTATTTAAGTACACTCCATCTATATGAATAGCGATCTTTACTAAGCAGCGATTACTTCCTCGGTGTACAACAATATCATTTACGGCAAAGCATCCGTCATGACTTGCCGATTTTCCTTCAATGATCACTCGCTTATGTACTTGGAAAGAGCCTTTAATTAAATCTTGTAAGCTGGGATAAAGATCTGAAATCGGCACATCTGCCATAAACCCTAAATGCCCTAAGTTAATCCCTAAGACGGGAATATCAAAGTGTGCATATTTATGAACTAGTTTTAAGATGCTACCATCTCCACCCATGGAAATCATAAATGAAATAGTGGTTAGATCTATTTCTGAAAAAGGAATGGCACCGATAATTTGCGCTTTTTCATCTTCTGCAACAACAGTGATATCCTGACTGTTTAAGAATTCTCTAATATTGATTGCTAGATCTTTGGAAAGCGGCTTATGGATATTTGGGAAAAGAGCGATAATCATACAAAGAAAGGGTTTAATTGTTCGGAAAAAGAAAAAAACTCTTTTTTAATTTGTTCTGCAATTGCTTTAGGGGATAGATTTAAGCTTTGCATCAAATCTTGATAGCTTCCTTGCTCAATAAACGCTTCGGGAATTCCTAGATTAAGCACCTGCGATTGATAGAATTTATTGCGTACAATGAATTGATTAAAGATAGAAGCAAATCCTCCACTCATGCTGTGTTCTTCTAAGGTAACAATATAAGTGTGCTTAGTTAAAATGGAGTATAAGAGATCTTGATCGAGGGGCTTTAAAAAAATAGGATCAACTATGGTTGCATCAATTCCATAAGGCAAAAGGATTTCGCGCACCTTTAGAGCGGTATAACACATATGCCCTACTGCAATAATCGCTAATTTACTGCCAGTAACTACTATTTCACCAATTCCAAGTGGACGAGTCTTTAAAGCAGCATCTGTTTCTTCTGTTTCCATATTTGGGTAGCGTATAGCTGTAGGTAGACCCCAAGAAAAAGCACTTTCGAGTAGCTCTTTTAATAGCTGAGCATTACGAGGTTGACAAATCACCATATTAGGCATAGCGTTGAGAAAAGAGATGTCGTAGATACCATGATGAGTGGATCCATCTGGTCCTGAAATGCCAGCTCGGTCGATAGCAAACACAACAGGAAGCTCTTGAAGGCAAACATCATGAAACAAGTTATCAAAGGCTCTTTGCAAAAAAGTAGCGTAGATGGAACAAACAACTTTCATTTTCTTGCCATAAGCTATCCCTCCGCAAAAAGTAACAGCATGCCCTTCCGCAATACCTACATCTAGACATCTTTTAGGAAAGGCTTTCATGAACTCTTGTAAACAAGAGCCAGCTGGCATAGCAGGGGTTACTGCAATTAAGCTAGGGTCATTTTTAGCCATTTCAAAGATGTGTTTTCCAAACACTTGAGGAAAACTTACTTGAGATGGTGTAGTTAAAAACTTCTGTGTCTCTTTATCAAAGGGTTTACAGCCATGCCAAGAAACAGGATTCAAAGTAGCAGTTTGCATACCTTGGCCTTTTACTGTTAATATATGTAATAAAACAGGATGTGGATTGTTTTTAAGAGCTTCAAAGACAGAGATGAGTTTACTAATGTCGTGTCCATCGACAGGGCCAACGTAATCAAGATGAAACTGTTCAAAAAAAGGAGCTGTGCTAAAGAAGTTTTTTAAGGAATCTTTAAGTTTATGTCCTTGTTTGGCAAGTTGAGTGCCTAAGCCGGGAAGTTTAGATAACAAAGACTCTACTTCATGATAGATCTTATTAGAACGGGGATGGTTAAAAAACCTGCTTAGAATATATTTCATTGCTCCTACGTTCTCTGAGATTGACATTTCATTATCATTTAAGACCACGATGAAATCTTTTAAATCTCTAGGTATATTATTAAGGGCTTCTAAGGTAAGACCACAGGTAAGAGTAGCATCGCCTATTATAGGAAGAACATGCTCTTTACGCTTATTTATATCGCGATTTTTTGCAACACCTAAGCCAAGAGATAGGGCAGTGCCTGCATGACCTGCATAAAAGTGATCATGCTTAGATTCTTTAGGATTGCAAAAACCGCACAACCCTTTAAATTTACGAATCTGATCAAACCTGTGATAGCGCCCTGTTAAAAGCTTGTGGGGGTAGGATTGATGACTTACATCAAAAACAAATTTATCGCTAGGGGAGTCAAACACACGATGTAGAGCAATCATGAGTTCAACAATTCCTAGGTTAGACGCTAGATGTCCACCATTAATGGCCATCACATCAATAATCTTTTGTCGGATTTCTGTAGCCAATAACTTAAGAGAATCTATAGAAAAATGTTTAATTTGCTCAGGAGAGGAAATTTGACTCAACAGGGGATGGTTCATGAAAGATGCTCGCTAGCATGTGAAAAATTAGCTGTTTCTGGTTTTCCCTCTGAATCAATTACTAGACTCCCCTCTCGGTTTTTAATCAATACTTCTACTTCTTGCTCTGCTTTTTTTAATTTTTCATTACAAGAACTAATTAAGCAATCCGCTTCCTTATAAAGAGATAATGACTCTTCTAGAGAAACTTTTTTAGAATTCATCTGCTCTAAAATTTCTTCTAAACGCAAATAGGAACTTTCAAATGAAGTATCTTTCATAGAGGTTTAATAGTATTTATAGTTAAGCCCAATTGCCCATCTTGTAGCATTAGGCGGACTTGTTGATTAAGGATTACTTCCTTGGTAGATAGAATAACCGAATCGTTTTTTTCATGAAAGAGAATGCCATATCCTTTTTTCAATAAATATTTAGGATCAGCAGCTTGTAGTAGAGCAATGACTTTAGCAAGAGAGGATTTTTTTTCATAAATTAACTGATTTTGCTTTAAATCTATTTTTTTATACCAAGATAAAGAAGATAATTTATTTCTATACCCATAGAGTTTATGTAAAATAGTTTGTTGAAGTAAGTTTTCAATAGCTTCTAGTTTTTGTTTTATTTCCTGTAATTGATAACTGGGTTTTAAGTGATGTAGCTTTGTGGTCAATAAAGAGAGCTGCCATCCTTTTTTTTGGATGGTTTGAGTAATAGAGCGATTTACATCTATTGCATAATTATCTATATGTTGAAAATGAGGTTCCAACAAAGTATGAGGATTTTTAATAAAAGGGTGGTTTGAAACAAAACCCAGCTTCTCTGTGTAACGCGCGAGGTGGCTTTTTATCGCATTCTTTAATTGCATATAGGATGAATGAAGATAGGTAATCTGTTGAACGCTCTCAACTGTTACAAGTTCTGCCGCAGCAGATGGAGTGGGAGCTCTTTGATCCGCTACAAAATCAGCAATGCAGATATCTGTTTCATGGCCAATCGCAGAAATAACCGGAATCTTGGAATGGTAAATAGCGCAAGCTACGATCTCTTCATTAAATGCCCACAGATCCTCTAAGCTGCCGCCACCTCTTCCCACAATAAGCACATCTGCTAACTCATACCTATTAAAGTCTTCAATAGCTTGAGAGATCTCTTTCGCAGCTATTTCTCCCTGCACCGTAACAGGATTTAACAGGATAGATAAACTAGGGGCTCTTCTTTTGAGTATTTGTAAAATATCTTGGATAACAGCACCTGTTGCAGAAGTAACAACTCCAATTCTCTTAGGGTATTTAGGTAGAGGTTTTTTCTTTTCCCTTTCAAAAAAACCCATCTGCTCTAACTTGGTTTTCAATTGATGCCATTTTACCAGAAGCTCACCCACCCCAATATAGCTTAAACTACGAGCGATAATCTGATAATTACCTCTAGGAGGGTATACGCTCAGCTTCCCTTGAAGAATCACCTGATCCCCATTTTGCGGAAGTCGAGTTAAAGCTTTAGCATTAGACCGAAAAAAAACACAAGAGATCTGTGCTTCTGAATCCTTCAGAGTAAAATACAAATGCCCAGAGGATTGAGCTTTAAAGTTGCTAATTTCTCCCTTAATGCAGACAGAGAAAAACTTTAATTCTAAAATGTCTTTAATAGCAGCGGTGAGTATAGAAACGGTAACGATCTCTTCCATGGTTTGAAGAATACAACAATGGATCAATTCCACAAAAGAGTCTTAGAAAAAGAGAGAAAAAGGCATCTTTGGAGAAATGACTTTTTAGATGATTAGTTTAAGAAAAGTTTTTTATATTTATTTACTTCTTTTTTTAGATTAATACTACATTTATTTTCTGGGAATTGTGTTAAAACTTTTAAAAAAATATCATTGCATTCTGGAAATGTAAATTTAAGTTTATTTATGAAAATAGTACGTTCATCATTTGATAAATCTAAATCTAATTTAGTGATTTTTTCTTTTTTTATAATTCTTTTTTTAAAAGAGTCTTCTAGAACTTTAACAAGTGTGTTATGATTGTATCTAATTCTTAATTCCTCTTTGCTAAAGCAAGAAGAAGTCTTTACAAAATCAGCAGCCTGTTGTGGGGATAGAAAACGTAGAGCCAATTGAGTGACTCTATTTATTAATGGTAGATATAATAAAGGAGTTCTTAGCAACAAAAGAGGCGCTTTAATAAGATTAATACATCTATCTTTTAAAGAAACAGACTCTGTAGTTTTGCTAATAGGGTTAGGGTAGGCTAAGATACCTGTTAAAGTGCTCTTCATATAGTTACATGCTAATAACACATTGTCTTTTGCCATTTCACGGCAATATAAATTAAAAGCTATTTCTTTTTGTACTCTAGTATTCATAGTTTATTCCTTTTTAAAACTTAATTAAGAAGAATTTTATAAATTAATCTAATTAAAATCAATTTAATTATTTTTAAATAAAAAATTGTCGTTTTTTTATAAACAGTAAAATTTTATTTAAATTAATTATAGAAAATACAGGAAGTTTTAAAAAGATTTGGACTTAGTAAATAGACTTAAAAATAAGTCTAGAATCGCACAATAGGATTTAACAGCTTTATATTGTAGATCGATCCAATTTCATTAAATGTAGGGCGTAATTGAGGGAACCTCTTATAAAAATCTGCACTTCGTTGAAATTGGTCGATCAGGTTTTTAGGTATTCGAAAGCTAAAAGAACCAAATCCTAATTTGCTGGAAAGTCTAGAAAAAAATCCTCCTGCAAAATCGTTGACCTTTGTAGTATATTCATGAGCTCTTCTTGTAATTCCTGGAAAAGAAGAGCTCTTTGTTAATAGTGGTTTTCCTGGCATATTAAAAAAAATTATTTCAAAAATCATACAAATCCTTTTGTTTAGAATCAGATAATGTAAAGTTTATATCATTACTTTTGAATAATCTGGTAGTCCTAAACAGGTAGTGATTATCTAAGTTTTAATTTTATGGATAAAGGATGTATT
>JAUPVT010000008.1 GCA_030916885.1 Chlamydiota bacterium | reverse complement strand
TTTACGATGCTCGTCCCTTCGATAAGCAGTAGTAAAGATTGTTTAAATGCGTAAAAATTGCGTAGTTTACCTCCAATCTCTTCTGTTTTTATGGGTTTATCCTATGTAATGTTGGTTTTAGGTGGCGAGATTAGTGATCTCTTTATTGCCATTTAATCCAGTTTTTTCTACACTCTTGCCCTTTATGGAGAAGGGTATATGGGTGCGATTAGAGAAAGCAAAAAGAAAGATGGATCGGTTACTTACCATGCTGAAGTTCGTTTAAAGGTTATCCTCCACAAAGGGAAGCCTTTCGTACACGGACATTAGAGAAAAAATGGATTCAAGACACAGAATCTTCGATTCGAGATGGTAGGCATTTCCGTGTTCCCGAAGCAAAAAAGCCCACCGTCAAAGATTTAATAGATAGATTTACTTCTCAATGGCTATCGCAGTTTCCTCATAGAGTGGTTAGGCAAACGGCTTATCTTGCCTGGTGGAAAGCTCGCTTAGGGCACTTATTGCATTCAGATTTAACTTCTACTGTTTTGGCAGATGCTCGTGACGCCTTACTTGCAGAGAAGTACTCCAAGAGGAAACATTCGCAACCCTTCGACCGCTAATAGATATCTTGCTGCCTTTTCCAGGGCTTTAACGATTGCAATGAAAGAATGGGGATGGCTGGATGATACCCCTATGAGAAAAGTGTCTAAACCATCGGAACGAAAAGGGAGAAATCGCCTTCTCAGTATTGAAGAGAAAAATCGCCTTTTACAAGCCTGTCAGAAGTCTCCAAATACTCATCTTTATCCTATCGTTTCGCTTGCTCTTTTAACTGGTATACGATTTGGAGAAATCGTGAATCTCAGATGGGAAGACATCGATTACACTGGAAAAACCATTACTCTCGAAAAAACAAAAAATGGCGAAAGAAGGATTCTTCCTCTTACGCCAGCTGTCATCAAGGTATTCGCCCTCAGTCGCACCACAGATATTGCAATAGGACTTGTTTTTAAACCTAATAGTCCAACTAATCGATCTGGTTTGGTAGATATCAAGAATGCCTTTGTAAAAGCCTTAAAACAAGCTGAAATATCTGACTTTAGATTTCATGATTTGCGTCATGCTGCCGCTTCTTACTTAGCAATGAATGGAGCTACTCAAGGAGATCTGATGGCGATTTTGGGACACAAAACCCCCACCATGACCAGGCGCTATGCAGATTACAGCCAAAAGCATGTAGCAACGCTTATGGAACGCATGCATAACAACATTGCCCAAAATTTATGATTTAGCCACTCATCACAGAAATTATGCAATACATGGTTTTGAATATGCTCATATGCATGAATTAGTCGTACTTTGCGATGGTTGCCACGGTAAATTTCATGGCCAAATCCCAAAATCAAAGCTCAAAGCAAAAGCAGCACTCATAGTTTTGATTATAAAATTAATGGTTTTATTTGCACTTGCAGGGCATTTCTTGATTGAGAAATAACTTAGCTAAAAGCAGGTTATTTCCTTCTCATCATTTACGCAAATTTTACGCACTAGACTGGAAAAAACTGGTAAAAAGAAACCCAAGAGGGACTAAACGACTTGTCTTTAAATCCTTTAGTTTCTTGGGCTTGTTTATTCTGGCTTATGCCAGTTTATTGGAGGTGGAGAGAATCGAACTCTCGTCCTTAGCAAACTCTATACAAATGACTACATGCTTAGCATCTTCAAAATGAATTGATCTTGAGGAAGGTGCCACACAATAGACCAATTTGCTTCTTCTAATCTCGGGCACCTTCTTGAAAAAGCGAAGAGAAAGGCCCATACCAGGATTAATGACAATAGTTCCAACGCTCCTAGCCAGGCATTAGACTATCGAGTTGCTAAAAGCTGTTAAGCTTTAAGCAGCTAACGCAAGTTCCTCGTTAGAGTTATTTGTTGCATTTATAGTTATATCGGATGATTTAGGAGGCCAACCGACGTCCTCCGCATGCCACTCATACTTTGTTTCCAAGTCGAAACCAGTCACCCCCAGATATAATAATAACAAAAAAAACCATTATTATCGATAGGGGATAAATTAGCAAAGAATTTACAATTGTGTGACTAATTAAGAAATTATTAAGAATCTTTAGTTTCTAAATGCTCATTTATAAAGGGATGGTTTTGTCACACGCAATGTATTTTTCTAAATATTTTTTTCTCAAGGCTCCAGTTAACTGCAATGTGCCTTTCTATTCTCTAGCTATATAAACATTTAAAGGCTTGAAGATGGAGCTTTTCTACAGCTTTTCATAATAGTTGATCGCGATATAAAGAGGATTTAAGGATAAATTTAGCACTAGTAGAACCTAGTTCTGCAGCTTTTTCAAGACATTCAGTTCTTTTTTTTAGGTCATTCTTTTCATACAAATAAATAGGGCTAAGTCTTAAGTAGGCCTCCATGCAGCCCAATTTTCCAGAAATTTCATAATAGCTAATAGCTTCGTTCATATATTTTTCTTTTAAAGTAGGTTTTGTATCTGACTTAATACTGTCTATAAAGATCTCTGCAAGGTAGAAGTACTTCTCTTGAGAATCTAACCCCCTGTTTTTCCAAGAATAAATTTCATCTGCTAAACCAGAGCGTAGAGAGCCGGCCTTTCCAAATAAGTCGATTGCTTTATCTAAATTTTTTTCTGCTAAGTAGCCATAGAGATAAATGTATCCCAACGCTAAGCTAGCTTCCCTAGATCCTAATTTTTCTGCTTTTTCATAATACGTGAGTATTTCTTTACTATATTTTTTATCTTGACCTGTTTTCTGTTCATATATTTTAGCTAACTCTAAATAAGACTCTAGGTGATTGCTTTTAGCGGCCTTATTCAAATAGTTTATTCCTTTTTCTTGATCGACTTTGTTTTTTTTATTTATATATCTTTTACCAAGGATATAGAATCCTTCTGCATAACCACATTGCGCATATTTAATAAAATATCCCTCAGCCAATTGAAAGTCATTATTCTTTAAATGATCTATTGCTTTTCCTAAGAGCTTTTCTGCGTTTTCCGCTTTTTTTATTTGCATTCGGTTTACGATATTTCCCAATATAGGAATATGAGATAATTTACCTTTTAAAAATTCTTGAGATGATACTTGGTTAATATAGATTGTTTTATGGGATGGATCAATATGCATAATTGTCTCACTGTATAAAAAAATGATATTAAAAAATAAAAGTTAATTTAGTTTAATTGTTTTTTGTTACAATTAATAAGATTTGCTTATATTTAATATAATTTATTTTTAATTTATATTAAATCGATTTGTTTTTTATTATTAAGTTTATTTTTTAGTTTTTAAGAGATACGAGCTAGCGTTTTAAGAGATGTTTGGCTTATGATTAACTCTTTTAACCCCCTTTTATTTATATGTTTGATATCAATTCACAAGAAAGTTTTCCCGAGCGAGAAGAGCGTGTTTTAGCATTTTGGCAAAGTCAAAACATTTTTGAAAAATCTGTAGAGCAGAATCGTTCTAACCCAGTTTTTTCTGTATATGATGGTCCTCCTTTTGCAACAGGGCTTCCTCATTACGGACATATTTTGGCTGGAACCATTAAAGATGTAATTCCTAGATATAAGACCATGCAGGGCTATTTTGTACCTCGTCGATTTGGTTGGGATTGTCATGGATTACCTATAGAAAATGAGATTGAAAAGGCTAAAGAGCTATCAGGAGCCTCTTGTATTGAAACGTTTGGAATTTCTCAATTCAATGAAGAATGTCGCAGTATTGTTATGCGCTATACAAAAGAATGGGAATACACAGTGATGCGCATGGGTCGCTTTGTTGGTTTTACGGATACTTGGCGGACCATGGATCTTAGCTTTATGGAATCCGTATGGTGGGTTTTTTCTCAACTCTATCAAAAAGGGCTGGTTTATGAAGGTTATAAAGTTATGCCTTTCTCTGCTCAATTAGGAACACCTTTATCTAATTTTGAAGCTAATCTTAATTATAAGGAAGTAGATGACCCCTCTCTTACCGTGCTGTTTTCTCTTGTGGATGAGCCAAATACTTCCTTTGTCGTGTGGACAACAACCCCTTGGACTCTCCCATCTAATCTAGCAATTATGGTTAATGAGAACTTTGAGTATGTAAAGATCAGCCAAGAAGATCATTACTATATCTTAGCACACAATCGACTCGGTCATTATTTTAAAGAGGGGGAGTATGAGATTATTGCTACCTTTAAAGGCTCTTCTTTAGTTTCTAAGAGGTATCAACCTCTGTTTCCTTATTTTGCCAGTTACGAAGGCTTTAGAGTCATTGCAGAGGTTTCTATTAGTAATGAAGAAGGAACAGGACTTGTACATGCGGCCCCAGCATTTGGAGAAGTGGATTTTTACGCATGTAGCAAAGAAGGCATCGAAGTGGTGTGTCCTATTGATCATAATGGTAAATTTACCAAGCTTGTTCCTGATTATGCGGGTCTATTTGTAAAAGATGCCGATAAGGAAATCATTCGACGATTAAAAAAAGAGGGAAAAGTTTTGCAACATACGCAGGTTCGTCACCGCTATCCTTTTTGCTGGCGCTCTGATACCCCTTTAATTTATCGAGCTGTCTGTACTTGGTTTGTCTCGGTAGAAAAAATCAAAGATCAAATGATTGCTGCCAATCAAAAGATTCACTGGGTTCCTCATCATCTTAAAGAAGGTCGTTTTGGCAAGTGGTTAGAAAATGCTAGGGATTGGGCGATTTCAAGAAATCGCTACTGGGGAACACCCATCCCTATTTGGCGTAGCGAAGATGGGGAAATTATCGTTTTATCTAGTATGGAAGATCTGCAACAAAGAACAGGGGTCTCTGTTTCTGATTTACATAGGCATTACATTGACTCTTTAACATTTATTTCTAATGGCAAGGAATTTAAGCGTATACCAGAAGTATTTGATTGTTGGTTTGAATCAGGATCTATGCCTTATGCGCAAAATCATTATCCTTTTGAAAAAAAGCAAGAAACATTAGATCGATTTCCTGCAGATTTCATTGCAGAGGGATTGGATCAAACACGTGGTTGGTTTTATACTTTAATGGTGATTGCAACAGCGTTGTTTGATCAACCAGCTTTTAAGAATGTCATTGTTAATGGAATTATTTTGGCAGAAGATGGCAATAAGATGTCAAAGCGCCTTAAGAATTATCCAGAACCGCAATTGGTATTTGATCGCTATGGGGCTGATGCGGTGCGTTTATACTTACTGAGCAGCCCAGTTGTTCATGCAGAAGATTTGCGTTTTTCAGAACGTGGAGTAGAACTAGTTCTTCGTCAAATGCTGATTCCTTTTTGGAACTCAGTAGTTTTTTTATCTACCTATGCAAAAATTTATCAATGGGATCCTAAAGAAGTAGCATTTTCTACTCCTCAGATCGATATCGATCGTTGGATTTTGTCTTGTTTACAAGGATTGATTCAAGAGGTAACAAATGGGTTAGATCGTTATGAATTGCATCGAGCAGTAGACCCTTTTGTAAAATTTATTGACCAATTAACCAATTGGTATATTCGTAGAAATCGATCTCGGTTCTGGGCGGAAGAAGATACGATGGATCGTAGATTAGCATTTGAAACATTGTATACCGTATTGATTAATTTAGCCAAAATCGCAGCCCCGTTTATTCCTTTTTTAAGTGAGGGAATCTATCTTTATTTAAAAACTAGCCAAGATCCGCAATCGGTTCATCTGTGCTCTTTTCCCATTTATAGCCCTGCATATAGAGATCAGTTTTTAGAAGAGCAGATGTCTTATGTACAAACCGTAGTAAGTATGGGGCATGCATTGCGTAAGGAAAACAGATTAAAAGTTCGTCAGCCTATACGCTCTGCCTTCATTGTGTCTTCTAAATCTGAGGTTTTAAAGCAGCTTGAATCACAAAAACAGCTAATTTCTGATGAACTTAATGTAAAAGAGATAATTTTTAAGAAAGATGAAACAGCATTTGTTCTGCTTTCAGTGAAACCAAATTTTCGTGTTTTAGGTAAAAAACTAGGTAAACTAATGAACTCTGTTAAGGCAGCCTTAGAAAATCTTTCTCAAAAAGAGCTGAATCGATTACTCGAAGAGAATCAATATAAGTTGATCATTGAAAATGAAACTATTCTTTTAAGCTCTGATGACATCACAGTAGAGCGTCAAGTAAAAGAAGGATTAGTAGCTTCTGCAACAGGTTCTGTGATTGTTGCTATTGATACGACTTTAGACGAAGAATTATTATTAGAGGGATTAGCAAGGGAACTAGTTAATAAGGTTAATACCATGCGTCGAGATTTGAGTTTCGCAGTAAGTGATCGAATTGAGATTTGTCTTTATACCACAGAAAAAGTTAAACAAGCTTTATCTATGCATCAAGATTACGTGATGACACAGGTTTTAGGAGTGAAACTCGAGTATAGTTCTAAAGAAGAGGGGAGTATTTGGGATTTAAATGGAGAAAAGACCCTTATTACAATAGCACGTTCGGAATAACTTGAAGATAACCCTAAAACTTGGAAAAGACCGAAGTTTTAGGGTTTTAGATTTTTTTTAACAGAACTATCTTGAGCGCCTTCTCGGTTGAAGACTTCTACCTCTACCTCTACTTCTACTTCTACTTCTGTTTTGTGGCTTAGAGGAAGAATCACTAGGATCATCAATGAATCTTTCTACTTCGTCAAGCATTTGATAATCTCTAGAAGAAGCAAATGAAAAAGCTTTTCCTTTAGCCCCTGCTCGACCTGTTCTTCCAATACGATGGACATAGTCATCTAATGTTTTAGGCAGGTCGAAATTGATTACATGACTAATCTCTGGTATGTCAATCCCACGTGCCATTACGTCAGTTGCAACAATTACTTTAATATCCCCGCTACGAAGCTTCTTCATGGTTCTTGTTCTTTGCTGCTGATTCATACCGCCGTGTAGAGCTGCTGCTATTAGGCCATCATCACATAGTTTATCAGCAATTTGTTCTGTTTGTCTCTGAGTAGAAGAGAAAATAATAGCCTTTTCTATATTTGGATCAGATAAAATCTCATCTAAAAATTTATATTTTTGCTCTAAGTTATTTGTTTTACGGATATGTTGTTCAATTAGATCATAGTTAGCAGCTTTCTTTTCAACAATAATTTCTGTTGGATTGGTTAGCAGGCTATTTGCTAGGTTTAAGACTTTTTCGTCATAAGTAGCAGAAAACATCAGGGTTTGACGCGATTTTGGCGTCATAGAGGCGATATACTCAACAGGTTCGATAAATCCCATATCAAGCATTCTATCTGCTTCATCCAAGATGAGCATCTCCAAGTTAGATAAATGAATACGCTTTTCTTCCAAGCATTCAATGAGCCTGCCAGGAGTTGCAATCAAAATGTCGAAATTTCTTGAAAGTTTTCGATTTTGGACATGATAAGGAATTCCTCCGCAAATAAACACACTGGTTATATGGCGAAGATGACGGCTTAACTTGGTGGTTTCTTCAACTACCTGCATGGCTAGTTCTCGTGTAGGAACTAGAACCAAGATCCTTGGCCCTCGAGTAGAGGATTTTTTTAATAATCGACAAAGAGCGGGTAACATGAAAGCCGCTGTCTTCCCTGTTCCAGTTTGTGCAGAAGCGCGCAAATCTTTCCCCTGTAAAACTTCAGGAATTGCTTGTTGTTGAATATCTGAGGGAATTTTAAACCCTAAGTCTTGAATTGCTTGAAGAATTAATTGGTCTTGAATGAGGTCTTCGAAATTTTTACTTGTCATTTTTTTACTTACCTTAAAATAGCATTGCATAGATTAATCATTTGCAACGACTAAAGAGAAGGTGCAAAAGAATAATGAGTAGTTTAACAAAACTAAATAATATAAACAAGATCTCTTAAATTCTAAAAAATAATAGTATTTATAAATAACTTAAAAAATAAAAAAATTTATATAATAGGTAGCTTGTTTTTTCGGATCCAACGATATAAACAGAAGACAAGTCCTATAGCTCCACAGCTATATACAATGAGATTTGGTGGACTTATCCAAGGATAAAGAAATTGGTTAGGCCTGCCCCATCGAGATCCAGGAGGCCAAAAAATCCAGCTAGGACTTCCTTTTAAATTATCTTCAGGAACAAAACCAAAATCACGGCTATCGGAACTCATTGCATGATTGTCACCTAAAACAAGATACATTTTTAGAGGGACAGTAAGGCCGTATTTTTTAACAAACTCTACATCAAGAGCCCCATTTTTAAGTAAAGGAGGGCCATAATCCATAAAAGGGGTATGAGAAGAGCTTTCTTTTCTTACAAATTCTATAAGGGAAGGATCATCATGTTTTAAAATAGGTGCTCCCATCAGATAAAAATCTTGATTGCGAAAATACGCATAACGAGTTGGTACTAACCTCTGATCTCTTTTTTTGTTTAAGAATCGATTATCCCAATCTATTCCAAGATTGAACCAAAACTGCATATTTTGTGGACTATATGCATATAAAGGATGAGAAGAGGGTAATTCTTGAGTAATGCCCTGCCAGGATACGCGATAAGCCCTTCCGTGATAAAATTCATAACACCCATCAGGTATATCGGCAAGAATAGGAGCAAAGGCTTTTTTCCCAGTACAGGTATCAGGATAGCGACATACTTGATGATTTTTTACGACAAAACGCGCTGTATATAAATTTTGCATCAGCGCTTTTAGATGGCTTTCTTGCAGTGGAAGAATAGATGTATTTAACTGTATTTTGGGATATACATTTTTATATTCATCTTTTGTTAATTGTACAGACTGTAAAGAAGGATGGTGTTTAATCTCTAAATATAAAACCCCTTTTGGGACGTCTCTTATGTTGAATTCTTCTAGTTCTTCTTGTTTAAGTAGGCGTGCCATGCCAAAGTTTTTAAAACCCCATAAATCGCTGTAATCTGTAATAAAACCAGAAAAAGGAAGCATTTTAGCTTGGTTTTTTTGTAGATTAAATTCCGCAACAGGCTCATTCATCTGATAAAAAATAAGGGAATTGTTGTTTTTATAAGAGAGCTCGACTTTGCGCTGGAAATTAATAAAGGGGATATGATCAATTTGCTTTAAGGAGTTTAATTGTAGTTCTTGAGTAATATCCTTACCGTCTTTATCGATCCCATAAATCTGTCCTCCATAAAAATAGAGAGTATCCCCCGGTTTGCCAATGAGACGCTTAATATACTGTTTTTTTCCGGGAAATAGATAAAAATACATAGTATCTACATCATAGATGTCCATGTTTTCCCCAGTAAAAATCACAATGGAATTACGTTTTATTAAATCGGGATTGAAATATAAGTGTTTTGTTGTTAGGGGAACATTGATTCCAAAGTCTGTTTTAGACACGATTAAGCGATCTTTTTCTTTAAAAGTAGGACGCATCGATCCAGATGGAATTTCATACAGCTCAAACCACATTTGACGGATTAAGAGTGCAATAATTAAAGCAATGAATATTCCACATACCACATCCCGGAAGTAGTCAAAGGGCTCTTTTTTCAAATAAGTCAGACCCAAACCTTGCACTTCTTTAGCTAGCCGATCAGCTAAAGACCTGTCTTTTTGTGAAATCGCATTTTGTAAAGCGGTTAAAGAAGCTTCTATCTCAATACGGGCATCTACGGACAATTTGCATTTTTTCTTTTTATAGAGGTGATAGGTTTCGATCAGATAATGTTTAGACTTTCTTAGAGAATACATTTTTTTTTTAGAAAAAAACCACATTGTTACCCAAATTCCTTAAATAAATAGAACGATATAGCAAGAGAATTTACGGGTTTTTCAGAAAGAGATCAAGCTTTTTATCTTCTATAGAAAAAATTCCAAAACCGTTTTTTTATGGCTTTTTTCAAAGCAATAACCCCTGGGTGTAAGGGGTCTACTTCTTCTGCTGCCGACCTATGTTTGTCAGCATAATCTCGATTCCTACATGCAAGATGATAAAACCCCATACAAACCATAAACCCACGAAATTCAGAGTAATGAAAAGCAAAGCGATCTGGATAAAGCTCTAATAAGTCACGTTTATGGTTAAAAATAGTTGGGATTTCTTGGATTTTCTTATACCGTAAACACTGATCTGCGTAATTAATTTTAGCACATAGGTAGGAAGGATGCCTCTCATAGGTGACTTTAATGAGGTCTTCTGCTTGTTTACTTTTTTTTAACTTCAAGTAAGCAAAAGCTAATAAATTAGCAACTTCTGGAACATCAAGATGATCTCTGTAAAATGCTTCTAAAGTAGATAGATATTTTTTTGGGTCCTCTTGAATTTGACTGTGAATCTTTTGAAAAACAATCTTTTTTGAAGTATCTAGTTTTAGATAGGAGAGATTAGGCGAGAAAGTAATTCGATAAAAGCAATCGGGAAAATAGATTGAAGGAATTTCTAATAAAGCAGAACTTTTCATATTTATTAAGGATAAATCATTTGCGGTTTTTAGGCCTCTCTCTTGTGGAAAAAATGTTCATAACTTAAATCAATAGACATTGTATGAGTATTATATTAAGAGCAAATCAAGAGTATTAGAAAGAGAAGCCTAAATTTTTATCTCTCTAATTATTAATAACTTAAATTATTTTTCTTCCAGTTTTTTTTAGATAAGTAAACATCTATATGTAAATTAATTTTTGTTGTGGAAAGCTTGTTTATAACTACCTTAAGTTGCGAACTACAAGCAGGAAAGAAGTTTATTCCCACAGAAAGTTTTCCCCTGATCGAATCTGTACAAGATTTTCTGATGCTGGGACTAAAGCCCATCGGTAATAACAGCCTTTTTTTAATACTTTACTTAAAGCAGCAGGAGAAATATCCATAAATACTTCTTCACCAGATCCTAGTCTTAATTGAAAAGGAATCAAAATAGCGTCATTAAACGAATTCGATTCTATAGCATAGAGCTTAAGATTCTGACAGTACACAGGAGCTTGAATAGAAATGGTCCACATTTCAGGATTGCGTTTTGTAGGACTGGCAATGGTAGGCAGGCGGTGAGGTATTGTTCCTTTGATAGGGGAAAGCAGCCCTTTTCCTGAATCGATTGCACGGATAGTTAAAGTATAATGAGCGCTTTGTATTTCAAGCCAATGAGGAAATGGAAAAAGAGGGTCCAGTGAAGAGAAGTAAAAATCGATCAAGCAATCCTCGATGATAGATTGATCATGAGGCCATTGTCCTTGATAGACTTCAAAACTAGGTTTTTTAAGAGCTTTTCCAGAATAAACCAAAGGAGGATTCCAGATTGATCTAAAATCTTGCTCTAAAGAAGGTGGCGGAGGTCCAATTTTCTTTCGTGCTTCTTTATCCACTTTATACAATGGTAGTTTTAATAGCTTAGATAAAAGAAATTCAGAAGAATCGATATATAGCCAGCTTTGCTTATTAATTGAATAGGATTCAACGAGTTTTCCTTTTTCTAGATCAATTTCAAAAAGAGACCAAGAAGTATGACCTGGTGATTTTTCATCTAGCCAGTTTTGCCAGTGAACTTTCTTTATTTCTAAATGTGCTTGAGGAATAGAAATTTCTTCTAGAATGAGTTGATTCTTTTCCTTATGACGCAGAATTAAAAGAGTGTATACTCCCTCTTGAGCAGTTACAATAAAGTCGCCAGGAGTGCCTTTTTCAAAACGATCTTTCAGAGTAGTGTTTTGCGTAGAGTAAGCACTAAAAGGTAGGAGAAAAATATATAGGAGTAAGATTAATTTCTTCATGGTTTTGGCAATTGTACTTAAAAAAGCTTTAAATCCCACTCGATATTTTTGATAGCATACAAAAAAATCTTAGCTTATTTGTCCTTTTATAAATTAGCACATTTTTAATAAGTTGTTTTATAATTACTATATAATCAATTTAATAGTTTAATTACTATTAAAATGTAAAGTATCTTTTTAGATAAAATAGAAATTTGGAATTTAAGAAGTGTTACCAAGAGAAACTAAAAATTAAGCAACAGTAAAAGAACTTATTCTTTACTCTGCAGGAAAAAGTAAGGACTATCTAAGAAAATTAAAATCTAATAAGAAAAGGAGTTTTTATGTCTAGAATAATACGAATTCTCATAGCTGTAAAGTATGCTTCTTCCGATCAAATTTATGCTTAACTGTATAAACAATGCTAAAGATGAAGAGAAAGAGACTGTTAGTGAAAAGGTTATGAAGCATGCTAATCTCAATGGAAAAACAATCCAGAATTTTTGTTAAAGGTTGTAGAGCCCAATGCATTTATAGATGCCCTCCAAAATCATAAGATGTGTTCGTTCTTATTTTAAAAGTGATCGAGGTTTTATGCTTGCAGCTATAGAGTACAGTCCCTGAGTTATAAGATATATAGAAACCACTTTGAAAAGTAATCCAGCTTTTATGTGAGAATTAGCTCAGAAGGTTAGTGGCTGAATAAAGATTAAGGAGTTGTATAAAAAAAGAAGCATTTATTAGCTTAGCTTAAAGTAGAGTGATTTAATTTGTATAATGAAATCCTGCAAATAAAGAGCATCTCATGAAAAACCATCGAGTTATAAAAGTGATCTTAGGCCTTTGCTGCTTGCTATTTATTCTCAATGGTCTTTTTGCTGATCAGGTATCTTCCAATTATCAAAGAGAACTATCGCAAATCAATGAGGAAATTACCTATTTAGAAGAGGTAAAAACCCGTTATCTTGCATCGGCTTTAATTCATGAAGAACAAGCTATGCGTTGGCAATTTGATCCTCATTTAAAGCAGGAAGCCAGACACTCTTTGAAGTTAGCAGATTCTGAGCGTAGAGTGATTCAAGAGATTCAAGAGAGGATTGATCACTTATATGTTCGTAGGGATCAACTTCTTAAGTCCTCTTAAGAGGTTTTTTCATTAGCCAAATCACAAGATAAATAAATCCTCCAGATAGAGCTAGGTTTAGCGTTAAGCTAAGACCTGCTAGTTCTAAAGCGATAGGGGGAAGCTGATATTGAGTAGAAATCATTAAAATTCCAGCACCTACTTCTCCTCGAGGCCACATAGCAACGCTTAAAGCGGTTCTCTCTCTTAAGCTTACTTCTTTTTTGTAGCAGAATATGGGAAATAGTTTGCCTAGGTTAGCAAGGGTTGTCAGCATAAACACATGAAAGATGAGTATTACCCAAGAAATATGCCCGAAAGATATTTTAGCTAAAGAACATCCTACAAGAAACATATAGATAAATTTAAGGCTATTATCAAATTTAATAGAGATAGGTTGATCTATTTTTTTATGGGGAGCTTTGAGAATACATCCTAATACAAAGGCTGGCAGTAAAATTTCAAGATCTAAAACATCCACTGCTTTAAGGAATTCTATCAACCCTGTTAAAAGCAGTGCATAAATAAAAATACAGAGTTTATTTGTGGGTAGAGATACTCGATGTAAGTAACGGTAAGCGGATATTAAAAGAAGAATGGTAATCAGTAAAATAAAAATGATTTGAGGTTGTAGACCAATGTATATAAGTTGGAGAGGAATAATAAATAATACAGTATCTAAATCATCAAATATGGCTAAAATTCTAACTTTTTTAAATACCCAAGTACCAGCTAGGCCCGCAGCCATTAACATGGTAAATAAAAGACCTGTTGAAGTAGGTGCAGCAAACCTTCCAATTAACGCTGATTGCTGAAGGGTTAGATCAAAAAACAAGAAAAAATAAGCACTACAAAAAACCCAAGGAAAGGCTGCTGCAGTCATTGCAATAAGGTAATCTTTTCCATAACTTTTGAGGTTTTTTTTATTTAAATCAAACTCTGTACCCACTTCGATCATGATATAGGCCAGAAGTGTTAGAGTGAAAAAGTGTAGATAGCTTTGATAAGGAGCTAGATGAGCGGTTTGCGAGGCAGTAATACCAATGATTAAAAGTAAACTGTATATGAAAATCTTATGCATAGGAATTCTTCCTTTAGGTCTACTTTCCTAAGTAAAAGATCTATGCACAAAAAGCAAGTTAATTTAAATCTAAAGAGCAGAAGTAGCAGCTTTTAGAGCGGTTTCAAATAGAGAATGCAAGCTACTTTCTACTTTTTCATCTTCCAAATGAGGTTCCCACTCTAGCTGAGTATGAGAATCGCTGATCACAACCATTGCCCCTAAATCGATTTGATGAACATGAGCTATAGCGAATAAAGCAGACGTTTCCATTTCAACAGCTAATACTCCTTCTTGTTGAAAATGCTGGATTTCTAATGAGGTTTGCCTATAAAAACCATCTGTTGTCCAGGTGCTGCCAATGTGATGGGAAGTGTTTGTTTGTTTTAATAAATCGCTTAAAAGATTAGTCATACGGCGAGGTGCGTGGATGTATTTACTAGCTTCTATATAGTGATAGGAGGTGCCTTCATCGCGAACAGCTTTTTCAAAAAGCACGATATCCCCAATACCTACTTTATCATGAAGCGTACCAGCTGTACCTATACAAACAAAACAGGTTACCCCCCAGGCAATAAGTGCTTCCATTTGATGAGCAGCAGCAGGAGCACCAGTTCCTAGGTAAGCGATTGCAATGGAAGGGAAATCGTCTAGGAAGAAAACCTTTTTAAAACAACCCTCAAAACTCTTATGTTTATATTTTTGTAAGATGGTTTCTAAAAAACGTCCATGAGAACAAAAAATAACAGCTTGGGGTGCATTAATAGTAGGAAGTAATCCTTTTTGGCGATTGTATTCCAGCCACTTAGCTGGGGTGATCAAAGAAGGATGACTATATTTTTCATGTAATTGGGGTAGCATATTTTTTTTAGACCTTTTTAAATTGTAAAAATGATAACACAAATCAAAAATAAAATTTAATAAATTTTTATTTATTTCGGGTTTTTAACCATCCATAGATTAAACCCAAGATTACTCCAAAAACTATATACCCTAATAGTAAAAGAGGTTTTATAAAGGCAGTCCTTTCAGAGGGACATTCGGTTTTTATTTTGGCCATAAGCATTAGAAGATTAATTATCCATAAAAGCACTCCATATAAAGCCCCCCAAATAAGAGCTCTTTTAGGTTTTTTGGATATTTTACAAACAGCTACAGAAAATATAGCTCCTAAAATAGCTGTTAAGAATAAATAAAAAAATAAACTACTAAAGATATTAGATAATCCAATTAATTCTCCAATAGCTTTAATGGAATCGAAATGAAGTAAAGCAAATGCTAGGATTATTCCTGCAAAAATCCCGCTTAAAACACCAATAATTAAATTTCTTTGAGAAAAAGTTCTATTTTGCATCTAATCTCTTTATTTATTTTATTATCATCTTATGTAATTTACTGCAAAAAATGAGTTGTATCAAAAAAAAGAATCTGGAATAATTTCTATTCTGTAAAAAATAATTTATGATTTATTTAGAACCTATATGATTAAAAAAGATAATGTGGAATGCTGCCCTTGTACCAGTGGTTTGTCTTATCAAACATGTTGTCAACCTCTTCATAATGGCGCTTTAGCAAAAAATGCCTTGATGCTTATGCGTGCACGCTACGCCGCTTATGCACTTGATTTAAATTCTTATATTATCAGGACTACTCATCCTGCAAGTCCACAGTATGGTGATGATCATGAAGGTTGGCTAAAAGAAATCTCTTATTTTTCCAAAACCTTTCAATTTAATCGATTAGAGATACTTTCTTTTAAAGAAAAGGAAAAGGTTGCTACTGTAACTTTTGTAGCACACATATCTCAAAATGACCAAGACGCTACATTTACAGAAAGGAGCTATTTTGAGAAGATTAAAGATCAATGGCTCTACAAAAACGGACAACTCTGTGAAGGACGTGTTCCTAATTTGATGACTACAGAGCAATTAAAGGTATTGCCTCTTGCCTATTATGATGATCCCATTCTCCGAAAAAAAGCTAAGCCGATTATAAAAATTACAGAAGATATAAAAAAGCTCGTTGAAGAGATGAAAGAGACAATGGATGCTTGTAATGGGATAGGGCTTGCTGCCCCTCAAGTTCATCATTCAATCAGACTCTTTATAATCAGAGAACCTACCAATAAAGAGCTAGATAAAAACAAAGTAAAATGGGGGGAGATAAAAGTATTTATTAATCCCAAAATATCTTCCCCCAGTGAAAAGACATGGAAGGAATCGGAAGGATGTCTATCGATTCCAAATATTTATGCGGATGTAGAAAGGCCTCAAGAAATAACAGTTGAGTATATAAACATAGAAGGAAAAATCCTCAAACAGCGTATTTCAGCTTGGGAAGCTAGAGTAGTTTTGCATGAGAATGATCATATTAATGGCATCTTATTCATCGACCGACTTAGTCAACAAGAAGCTGAAAAGCTTACTTCTTTTTTAGAAAACTTGAAAAAACGCATCCATAATAGCTTTATTTTGTAATTAGTTTTTATGGTTTTTCTGTATTTACATTTAATCACTTCTAGTTAAAAAGAGAAACTACAATGAGTTTAGCTATTTCTAACGCTTTTATTCAAACAACTCCTATTAGAGTTGTAGGAATGGCACTTGGCTATTGCGCCTATGAAAGGTTTGCACAAATTATAAATGCTAAATCTTCAGTTGTACATACTAACTATTTACCCTATATGGGACTTATTTCTGGTGCTTTAGCAATCACACAACGAACAATTGTTATTTATGCTGTAGCACTTCTTATCTTGATTCCTTTAAACTATGCAATAGTAAAAGAACAGCTCATCACTAAAATCCCTTCTTTTTTGGAAGATATGCATAAGACTGTCGGTTTGAAAGATTACAGTTATATTCCATTTCCAAGAGCAACTAAACAGATAGCTGTTTTTATTAGTAATTCTGAAAAGCGCAATGTGATGATCACAGGGCCTGCTGGTTCAGGAAAAACAGCTTTAGTAGAAGGGATTGTTCAAAGGATTTGTAAAAACGATCCCATTTTACCTAAAAACCTTCTTACTAAGAGATTTTATAAAGTTTCTTGTGTATCTCTCATGAGTGGTACAAGCTACCGAGGCACTCTTGAAGAGAAAATTCATGAGATATTAAAGTTTACTAAAAGTCAAAAAAATAGCGTAATTGTTTTTGATGAAATACATCAACTCTCTATAGCAAATAAAAATAGTATAGGAAGTAATAACGTATCTGTTTTAGATTTTTTTAAGGAAGATTTAGCAAGAAGTGGAATTTCTATTATTGGTATGACTACTAGTGAAGAATTTGCACTCCATTTAAATGATCAAACCCTTCAACGGCGCTTCAATGCAATTACATTAAAGCTACCTAGCTTTAAAGATAGTTTAGAAATGCTAAAGGAGAGAACAAAGGGTCTTCTAGAAACTCATCCAAGCATTACTGTTGCAGAGGATACATATGAAGAAGTATTAACTCTTGCGTCAAAACTATCAGATCAAAACTCTTCTCTCATAGATCAGGGTTATAATCTTCTACAAACGGCTTTTACTGCTATTGCTTTAGATGAAAACCGCATAGGCAAAATTTGCATAGACAAAAAAGAAATGGAAAATATCTGCAGGGAGTATTTTACTATGAAGCCAGGTACCTTTGTTGATGAGAGGCTTGATTAATCTGATCATTCTTAAACTCTAATCTTGGTAAAGACACTTCTTCTTGTCGATTTAAAAAAATGTTTGAGTATTCTTAATAACTAAAGTAGTTTAAAAAAACCGTTAATAGTCTTTAAGAAGAACATTTTATAAGAGTAAATCATCAAAAAATTTCACTTTTTCTAGCAGACGAATATGAAGATTTCGAGTTGCAATATCTAAATACCGTCTATGTGAATCAGGCAAAAAAGTTGTAGTAGCTGGAGAGGAAAAAGAGTCTTATAAAGGTAAACACGGATATCCTTAAAAGTATAACTATGAATAATAAAGGCAATTTGCAGAGCTTATTTCTCTTTGCATTCAAAAAAACTCCCAGATAGCATTTCTTTAGAAAGAAGTCCTAAAAAACGACAAAAAAAGTATATTTAGACTGTTTGCAAAATCGTGCTGTACAAACAGTCGTTGCTCGTTATGTTGTGTGTCCGTGACTGAAGGCTCTTGTATCTACTCCACGACTCTGGAAAGAGGTGAACAAAGAGTTAGACCCTGCTGTATTAAAAACAGTTTTGCCTTGTTTTAAAAAAAGAGATCTTTTTAGGGATGTGCTTACAGCTAGAGTAAACATTAAAAGAACATTAGCCCGTTTGCATAGAATTAAACAAAGTTTTACTATAAGTTTAGCTTCTGCTATGAAAAAGTTTATATAGACATTTTAAAGAAGGAGCTATCTATGGATAAGGAACAATTTGAGGGGAAATGGCATGAATATAAGGGAAAAATCAAAGAAAAGTGGGGAAAGCTCACAGATGATGATTTAGCGGAAATTCGTGGAAAAAAAGAAGCATTAACTGGAAAGATTCAATCTCTTTATGGATACACTAAAGAAAAAGTGGAAAAAGAGCTATCTGAATTCTGCAATAAACATAAATCTTGTGGCTGCAAAGGATCTTGTAATTGCGGGCAGAAGCCTCGTCATTAAATCTATCCATATACCTATAGTAATGATAATCTATTTAAGATAGCTAATTATGAAGGTAAATAGGATGGCAATACTTCGAGTTAATGGAAAAGCGCTGTTTTTCAAGAACATCTTGGAAAAGAATTTTATGCAGAATATCACAAAAAAGAATAGGGAATTTTTGTATATAACGATCAACAACATGTAAAAAAGAGAAGGAAATCTTATAATTTTAAGATTTCTTTCTCTTGGCTTTCCCAGCTATGCTAAGAGCAATGGCTACGGCTTGACTCTCTTTGCGTCCTTCTCGGCGTAATTGACTAATATTTACAGAGATAGTTTTCTGGCTTCTTCCTTTCTTTAAAGGCATTATTCCCTCTGGAATTCTTTGATAACCTCAAATTTTCTATACTTCTTTTTTAGAAGAACGTCAAGGTATTTCAAAAAAAAGAATCGAGCAAGCTTATCGAGGATAATAACCATTTTTCTTGCTGGCCTGTATCTGACCCAACTGTACCAAATTTATGTTTGCAAGGAGCAATTGTACGTATAACTAAATCTTGCCTATTGATATAAGGAGCATTTTTTATAGATAAACGGATCTATATTTTGCATCTTTTTTCATGGGTGTATTTATAAAATGGACCTCTACTTTATGCACATCCTCTGGAATTTCAGATTATTTCCAAACTAATTGGATCATTTCTCTTTCGTTTTTTGGAAATTCTAAAGGTACAGAGCAGTCTTTTCTTATTTTCAATGGCGATTTGCTATCATCTAAAAAAATGGTTTTATTTTCCTTAAGAAGACGTTTTCTGCTTAAGAAATAGATATGAGAGAATCTAACTCCTTCTTCTTGTCTCCATTGCTTAACAAGGTAATACAGAAGAAAACGTCCTCTTGGCAAAAGTGCTCCATGTATAAAAAAACCTTTATATTCTTTAAAATGCGGGAAGACAGTATCTATAAATCCTAATTCGCTGAGAAGAAGTTTTATTTGGGGCTTTAATTCTTCAAATCTATTTATCTGCCCATGCCATTTCTTACCTTGATGTAAAAGATTTTTTTGCGCCCAATCATTGATTTGTACAAGAACCTTTTCTGATCTATTTAAAGGTTCCATGCATACACGATCTAAAAGATGTATGAGCTTAACTCTTGGTTGGTAATGTTCATCAAAAAGAATTCTTGAAGAGCCTAAAGCAAGAAGTTATTCTTCCAAACGTTTTACTACTCTGGCTTTGCTATTGTGAGCTATCTTTAATGCGGCTGAATAGTTACCAGATTGCTTATATTGTTGGGTTATTTGAGTATTAGCATAAAGAGGGGAGTATATATTAGAGGAATAAAAAGACCTTCTGCAAATACAAAAGAAGCTCGGAAGATTACTGATTATATTTTTTTTTGAGTAACTCGTAGTAGCTGCTGTATTAATGATAAGAGCAAACCTTCATCCGATTGAACGACTTTGGCAATTCATGAATTACAAAGTTTGAAACAATCAATATTATGAAAAATTCGTATAATTTAAGAAGGGAACTCTCGGTTTTCTTTGAAAATATTTCTAACTATCAAGAGAAGTTAAAGGGTCTCCTCTATAAAAAAAATCATATTATAAACTTATAATTCTCAATCTATTGAGCCAGTGGGATATAAAAATCCAGGAGGAATTAAAAAAGAAACTAGAAGTTTACTTTTTAAGAAAGGCTAAATGATCTTTTAAATAGGGAGCGGTTTTTGATTTAGGACTTTTTGCTATCTCTTCGGGGGTGCCCTTTGCCATAATTTCTCCTCCGTTTAAGCCGCTACCAGGACCTAAATCAATTAGGTAATCTGCAGAAGAAAGTAAATCGAGATTGTGCTCAATCATGATTACCGTGTGCCCTTTATCGACTAGTTTTTGGAAGATAGGAACAAGTTTAGCGATGTCATCTGCGTGTAGACCGATGGAAGGTTCATCCAATAAATAGAGGGTGTGTGCTCGTGTGGATTTGGACAGCTCTCTGCTAAGACGTAAGCGTTGGGCTTCTCCTCCGGATAGGGTGGCTATTTCTTGACCAAGAGCTAAGTAACCAAGACCAACTGTTTGTAGAGTTTGTAAAATGCGTAGGGCTTTAGGGATGGGAGGAAGGAAAGAGAGAGCTTGCTCTGCTGTCATATGTAGAATGTGTCCGAGGTGTTGGCCTTTATAGGTTACAGTAAGACTAAGGGCATTAAGGCGAAAACCTTTGCATGATTCACAAACGATAGATACATCGGGTAGAAATTGTAGGGAAACACGTCTATTTCCATGTCCTTCGCAGGTTGTACACATTCCTTTGGGATGATTAAAGCTAAAGTTTTTAGGAGAAAGACCACGTCTTTTAGCTTCTGGAAGTGAAGAGAAAAACAAGCGAAGAGAAGTAAGTAAATCCACATAGGTAGTAATGTCAGAGCGATTGGTTTGGCCAATGGGATTTTGATTGAGCATAAGGACTTTGTCGATAGCTAGATTGCTAAAATGCGTGTTTGAGTAAGTAATCTCCGATTTTTTTGTGCGGATAGCTTCTAAAGAAGCAGGATAGATAAGATCAGTTAATAGAGTGGATTTACCAGATCCCGATAACCCTGAAAGACAGGTCCAAACGTGCAGAGGAAGTGCTATTGAGATCTTTTTTAGATTATGTAGGTTTGCATTTTTTATCCTCATAAAGGAAGAGGGTTTTCGACGGGAGAAAAGAGGGATTTTCTTTTTTCCTGTTAAATAAGCTCCGGTTAGAGAATAGGGGTTGTCTTTAATTTCTTGCAGAGTGCCTTGTGCGATAATTTTACCACCTTCTTTTCCTGCTTTTGGCCCAAAGTCCAATATATAATCGGCAAGTTGAATTGTAAGCGGATCATGCTCCACTAAAACAATCGTATTGCCTAGCTCACAAAGATGTAGAAGAGCGCGGTTAAGCTTTTCATTATCATAAGGGTGTAGCCCAATGGTTGGTTCGTCTAATATATAAAGACAGCCTGTTAAACCGCTACCAATTTGTCTGGCTAATCGAATGCGTTGGGTTTCTCCTCCAGAGAGAGTAGGAGCACTGCGATCCAAAGAGAGATATCCAAGGCCAATCATTTGTAAAAGTTTTAAACGTTGAGTGATTTGATCTAGGACGTCTTGCATAAACTCTACATCGACTATTAGAGACCTTACAAACTGCATGGCTTGATCAATAGGAAAACGACAGAGGTCTGCAATCGATATTTCCTTAATGGTTACATGACGAGCTAGAGGGTTTAGTCTTGTCCCTTGGCAAGCAAAGCAGGTACTTTGATTGAGCAAGGTAGAAAGAATTTGTTTAGTATGAGGATCTCCCATTTTTGCTAAGTTGGCAAGTATAGGGTTAAATCCTAACCATTGCAGTTCTAAATGGTCTAAAGAAATAGCTTCTTTAGCTCCGTTAAGAAGAAAATGAATCTGCTCTGGTTGAAGAGATTGAATGGGTTGACTAGGATTAATTCTCTGTTTTTTTAATAATTTATAAAAAACTTCAAGACAGTATTTAGAAGTTTTTTCTTTCCAAAAAATGGAGATGAGTTCACAAGAAGAGAGATTCATTACTTCTGGAAATCTACAAAGATCAGCTCCATACTGAAATCCCAAGCCATGACACTCTAAACACATCCCTTGTTCTGTATTGAATGAAAAGGTGTGTGGGGTAATAGGAGGATAGGACTTACCGGTACTAGGAACTGCAAAAGAGAGATTGAAAAACAAATCTCGATCTTCCAGAGCTATGATAAGAGATCCTTTAGAAAGATCAGAAGCTTTTTCAATCGCATCAAGTAAGCGCTGTTCTATTTGAGACTCTATCTGCAGACGATCAATAACCAAGAATAGCTGATGTCTGCGGCTGGGATCAAAAGGAATAGGGTCATCTAAGGTGAAATAGGCATTATCTAAACGAATACGCAAATAGCCTAATTTCTGCAGACGTGTAACAAGGTCGATAAAGCTCTCAGAGCGTTTTAGCTCTATGGGGGAAAGAACCTGTATTTTAGTATGCAGAGGTAATTGAGTGAGATTTTTTAATACATATTTCTTGCTAATGGTACGGATTTGTTCTTTTGTTTCAGGACAGTGAGGAATTCCTAAGTGTGCAAAGAGGATACGTAAAAAATCATAGATCTCCGTCATGGTACCGATAGTAGATCTAGGGTTGCCTGCATGATTTTTTTGTTCAATTGCAATGGCGGCGGAGAGATTTTCAATGGACTCTACTTTAGGCTTAGGCATTTGTTTGACAAACTGCCGCGCATAAGGAGAAAGAGATTCAATATAGCGCCTTTGTCCTTCTGCGTAGAGTGTTTCAAAAGCTAAGGAAGATTTCCCTGAACCAGAAGGGCCTGTACAGAGAGTAATTTTATTTCTAGGAATAGAAACATCTATTTCTTTCAAGTTGTTCTGAGAAGCTTTTACAACGGTAATTAACTGATTTTTTTGTCTTAGTTCTGTGATAGAGGTAGGTGGTAGCAAAGGTAGAGGCTTTAATACTTGTTTGATAAAAAAAGCAGTAGGAGTATGCATCTTAGCTAGTTTTTCAGGGGTTGTAGAAGCGATGATTTTACCTCCTTTTTCTCCTCCTTCTGGTCCTAATTCGACAATCCAGTCTGCTGTTTTAATCAGGTCGATGTTATGCTCGATTACTAAAACGCTATGACCTTTGTTAACTAGCTTTTGTAATATTTTGAGTAACTTATCAATGTCATAAAAATGTAGTCCCGTTGTGGGCTCATCTAAAATATACATGGTATGTCCTCTACTAGAGCGAGAGAGTTCTTTAGCTAGCTTAATTCGCTGTGCTTCACCCCCTGATAGAGTAGGTGAAGCCTGGCCTAATTTTAAATACTCAAGTCCTACTTGATGCAACATGTCTAATTTTTGATGGACATGGGGAATGGAGGAAAAGAATACAGAGGCTTCTGCAATAGTCATTTCTAAAACATCATAGATCGTTTTTCCTTTGTAAGTGATTGATAGAGTATTTTCATCAAATCTTTTCCCCTCGCAAACCGTGCACTCCACCCATTCATCTTCCATAAAATCCATATTGATTTTGACCATCCCCATACCATGGCAATGGATACAAGATCCTTGCTTAATATTAAAACTAAAACGACCCGCTGTATATCCTTGCGCAATGCTTTGTGGAAGTTGACTATATAGATCGCGAATATCATCGAAGACTTTAATGAAAGTAGCGGGATTTGATCTGGGAGTTCTCCCTATGGGGGTTTGATCAATGGCAATCACTTTATCAATTTTTTCTATACCCTCTATGTTTTTATAAGTTCCAATAGGTAGCTTTGCTTGGTGAAGAGCATTAGCAAGTATCGGATAAAGGGTATCTGTAATTAAAGAGGACTTACCCGATCCCGATACTCCTGTAATAGCAACGAGCAAATGCAAGGGAATTTTAAGTATAACTTGTTGTAGATTGTGATGGGAAGCCCCTTTTATAGTTAAAAAAGAAGTACTTGTACGTCGTTTAGGGAAGGGAATTTTTAATTTACCAGAGAGATAAGCGCCTGTAATAGAGGAGGGGTTATTTAACAAATCTTCAAGCGAACCGCAAGAGATAATCTCACCTCCTTCTTTTCCTGCCCTTGGGCCTACGTCGACAATGGTATCCGCTGCACGAATGGTCTCTTCATCGTGCTCTACAACAATCACAGTGTTGCCTAGCTCTTGTAGTTTTCTTAAAGTATGTAGTAGTCGGATGTTGTCTTGTGGATGTAAACCCACAGAAGGCTCATCAAGTACATAAGTGGCACCGACAAGGCCTGAGCCAATTTGTGTAGCCAAACGCACGCGTTGTGTCTCTCCTCCAGATAAAGTAGGAGCGCTGCGCTCAAGGCTAAGATATGACAAGCCCACCCCTTTTAAAAAAGTAAGTCTCTGCTTAATCTCTTTTAAAAGTTCTTCTGTAATGATTTTTTCTTCATCAGTAAAGACAAGGTTCTCAAAAAAAGTATAAGCATCATGAATAGATAAATGGGTAATTTCTGCAATTCTTCTTCCATCAATAGTAGTTGCTGCAGGGTAGGGTTTAATACGTTCTCCTAGACAGCTAGGACAGATGGACTTTATAAGTAGCTCTTGAACTTTTGTACGGTAGAGATCACTTCGCGCTTGTTCATAACGCTCTTTTGCATCAGCTAACACGCCTTTAAAATGCACATACTCTGTCCAACGCGTTTTTTTTATAGGGTGAACAAATTTCATTTGTGTCCATTTTTGCTCTATTCCATACAGAAATATTTGTTTGGCTTTATCGGAAAGGTCTTTCCAAGGGGTACTTATATTAAAACTATAGATACGAGCTAAATTATTGTAGATATTTCCCCAGCGTACGGTATTATAGGATCCTGCAACTGTGCAGCAATCCTCTTTAATGGATAGATTGGGGTTAATAATTTTTTCCAAATCAAAACTCTCGACCCTACCTAAGCCTAGACATCTTGGACACATCCCTTTAGGATGATTAAAAGAAAAATCAGAGGGTTTTAAGGGAGCATAAGACAAACCAGATTCTGAAGAAAAAGCGTGTTCTGAAAAAAGCAACTCCTCTTGTGTATCAACAAGGAGAATGCGCATGACGCCAAGACCCGCTTCTAGTGCTTGAGAAATCGATTCTAGAAGCCTTTTTTCTTCATCTGGATCAATAGTTAGCCGATCAATGATAAGATCTACATTGTGCGGTATTTTTCCATCAATGGCAATCTCTTCCGTTAGATCAACAACTTTTTCATCTAGAAATACTTTGGTAAACCCTTTACGTAAAAGTTCTTTAAAATCTTCTTTGAATTCTGCTTTTTTATTGGAGGCATAGGGAGCTAAAATAAAAATTTTAGTACCTTTTTTAAGTTTTTGGATGTGGTGTGTGATTTGACTCATGCTTTGAGGTGTTACTATTTGCTTGCTAATAGGGCAATGAGCAATGCCAACTCGTGCAAAAAGAACGCGTAGATAGTCATAGATTTGCGTGATGGTTCCTACCGTGGATCTTGGGTTGCGACCAGCTGTTTTTTGTTCAATAGCCACAGTAGGGGATATCCCCTCTATGCTTTCTGCTTTTGGCTTAGGCAAATCTCCTAAGTGGCGTCTAGCATAAGTAGAAAGAGATTGTAGATAACGTCTTTGGCCTTCTACATAAATGGCAGAAAAAGCTAGTGAGGATTTGCCTGATCCTGATACACCTGTAAATACAATCAACTGATTGTGATTTAAAGTAAGATTTACTTCTTTCAAGTTGTGAACGGCTACTTTTTTTAAAATAATCTGGCGCATAGAAAACAAATAATACATTATTTCCCTTTTTTCGAAATGCTTGCATTAAGTATCATAGACCCTTTAGGTAACCATTAAACAATAATCTATAGCACATGTTAAGAAAGACAAAAATTATTTGTACGATTGGCCCCTCTGTTAGAAGCTATGAAAAAATTTTACAACTCATCGATGCAGGAATGAATGTAGCTCGCTTAAATTTTAGTCATGGAAGCCCACAAGAGCATCAAGAAACCATTGAGATGCTAAAAAAAGCTCGGAAGGAAAAGGCTGTTCCTCTTGCCATTATGCTGGATACTAAAGGACCTGAAATCCGTTTAGGGGTTATTAAAGATAATTATTTGGAAGTCTTTTCAAAACAAAAAATTTTAATTACTAAAGAAGAAGTGCTAGGAGATGCTAATGGTATATCTATCCAACCTTCTTTTGTGCTAGATTCTCTTCAAGTAGGCACTCAAATTTTATTTGATGACAGCTATATATTAACTAAAGTTATAGAAATCTCCAAGAAAGGGGTTTTTGTTGAAGTAGAAAACCATGGGATTATTCGCTCTTATAAGGGTGTAAATGTTCCAGGAATTCATATTGATCTGCCTTCTATGACAGAACAAGATATCAAAGATATTCTATTTGGATGTAGGTTAGATATTGATCTAATTGCAGCTTCTTTTATTCGTTCTGCTGAACACGTTTTAGAAATTAAGCGTTTATTGATAAGTCAAGAAAAACCTGAGATTCTTGTCATTGCTAAAATAGAAAATAGTTTAGGTATACAAAATTTTGATGCCATTTTGCAAGTAGCAGATGGAATCATGGTGGCAAGAGGAGATTTAGGAGTAGAGCTGTCTTTAAATCAAGTGCCTCGATTACAGAAAATGATGATTCGCAAGACCCGCCAAGCAGGTAAACCCGTTATTACTGCGACTCAAATGTTAGAATCAATGATTGAAAATCCTCTGCCAACACGTGCAGAGGTATCAGATGTAGCTAATGCGATCTATGATAGCACATCTGCTCTGATGTTATCAGGAGAAACTGCTGCTGGAAAATATCCTATTCAAGTGGTGCAAATGATGAAAGAGATCGCAGAAGAGACGGAAAAAGATTTTAATTATCAGCAATTATTTGCTAATGATTCAGCAAGGGTTTTTAAAGATATAGTCATAACAAACTCTGTAGCTCTGGCATCGGTTACAACTGCCTATAACTCTAATGCAAAGGGAATTTTTGTTTTTACCAACAGTGGATTTTCTGTAAGAGCCCTATCTCGTCTTCGCCCAGAAATTCCCATTATTGCTTTGACCCCTCATAGTAAAGTATACCATCAATTAGCTCTTGAATGGGGTGTTACCCCTACTTTATCTTCTGCGAAAAAAAATATTCAAGAGGCTTTTATACAAATAAGCAATTTTGCCTTAGAACAACGAATTGTACAATTAGGAGATTTAGTGGTAGTGGTAGCAGGAGACCCTTTTGGGATTAGTAGAACAACTAATACCATGATTGTAGAGACTATCGGAGACTCATAACAGTTGTAATTAATAACACTTAAGAAATAGCTGCAGCTCTTTAGATGCTTCTTTTAAAGCGGTTAAAAAAGAAAGTTTTTGCATTTGCGGTGCCATTTCTGGGATGGCAGTTAGGTCGATTAAGGCTGCTTTAAGGAAGTTTTCATGATTGTGAACTTGGTCGTGGTATTGATTCATTAAATCAATTAAGGTTTTTGCATGCTTTCCTATTTCTTCGCGACTAGGACTAAAATGTTCATCTTGTTGAATTTTGGAAATTAAAGAATCGACTTTTGCTTTTAATTTTTCAGCCTCTTTGACAAAAAGAGGATGGGCTCCCGAGGAAGGTTGAAAAGCGCTCATACGCATACTCCTTAGTTTATAATCTTATATTACATTTACTATATAAATAGTTCAATGGTTTACTATTAATTATATTTCTATTTTAGATTGTATTAAACTAAGTGCTACTAAGCTAACTGTTTCTGTTCTTAGAATATTTGGATGAAGACGTACAGGTTTAGCGTGTAAATGCGAGATTAAATAAGATTTTTCCTGATCAGACAACCCTTTTTCTGGCCCAATACAGAAAATAATAGGAGAGGTGAACTCGTTTTTAGGAATTTCCCATAAATAAGGATTTTGTATAGAAGGATCACCAACTAGCAGAACGGCTTTTGTCTGGTGCCACTGATTAAGGGGAGGTTTTATTTCTATGCTAGGTAAGTCAAGCCTACCACATTGTTTAAGGGCTGCAATGGAAAGAGCTTGTAAACGATGTAGCTGCTGGTCGGAAACTCCTTTTTTCTCACTAAGTACTGCAGGAAAAAGCCAAAATTCTGTTGCATTCAGCTCTGTGGCTTTTTCTACGATCCATTCTAAATGGTTCATCTTAGCAATCCCTTGAGCTATAATAACACTTGGTTTAATATCTTCTGTTATTACGGATAATATTTCTATTTGCATGCGTGTTTTTTCTATTTGTATAACAGATCCGGTAGCCAGCTGCCTTTTTCCGTTTACCAACTCAATTTTCTCTCTTAAGCGAATTCGACCTACATTAAGATGATGTAACTCTTTGCCAGTAATAGATAAGATGTCTGCTTTTTGAAAAAAAGAGTTCAAAAAAAACCGGTTATGGGGCACGCAGAACAGCCCTTTTTAAAACCTGAGAAAATGGTTCATCATCTTGCGTATTTCCTAAGCGATATAATTGCTCTAAAGAGATAATCTGAAAAGCAGATAGTTTTAAAAAGTAACGATACAGCTTATAACAAGAAGAAAAGTTATAGATTAACTTGTAACAGAAGTTACTCTGCAAAAGATCCTCTTCTTTTTCATAGTACTCTATTTGCATATCTTTGATTTGTACAGAGTAGTTTTTAGGAACTTTAAGCGTAATGAATTCATGAGGATATACTTCGCGAAAGGCTATCAAATCAGAGGCTATTTTTTCAAATAAAAGTCTTTCTTGAGGCAGAATTACACAAATAGATTCAAAACGAAACTTCCCCTTTATTCTTTTTAAGGTTTGCTGTTTCCAACGATTATGCAACCAAAGCCACTGATCTGGTTTTTCCATAATGCTTGTCTCCAGTATGGATAAAGCCTGCAGCATCATTCTCTCTATTTCCTGATGAGCAGGGGCTTTTCGATTAGGCCAAATAGGCTCGGAATACCGAATGCGATAACCTGTTTTTTGACGCTTCATAGTTGCTACTATAAGAGGGGATCCTGTTCGATAGGCCAGCAATGCCGGTATAGGAGATGTCCAGGCTTTTCTGCCTAAGAAAGAAGAACACAAACCACTCTCTGGCATGCCTTGATCACCCACAATTCCCAAAAAAGATCCCGATCTTAAAGCTTTTAAACCTTCTCTTACCGCTTCCCTTGGATGGATAATCTTGCCCCCGTATTTTTGCCTGATTTTAAGTGCCCAATTATAAAGAAATTGATTTTTTATCGGTCTTCCTATAGCAACACCACGCATGCGCTGAGTTCCTTCTAGAAAAAAAAGCTCCCAGTTCGCTTGGTGTCCACAAAAAAAGATTGGAGAGATTCCTGTGTTATAGAGGTTTTCTACCTGCTGTGGATTTTCGCACTGTACAAGATAATGGATATTTTTTTCTCTGGAGAGCTTAGGGTATTCTAAACAAGTAATCATCACATTTTGTATAGAGCGCTTAGCTAAAGAAACTACTTCCTTTTTAGAAAGATCTAAACTGCTAGCCAGGCTTAAATTACTCAATGCACGCTTACGGAACTTAGAAGACCCATAAAAAAGACAGACTCCTAAAAAAGAACCTATCTTATGAATACTTCGATATGACAACCAACGCAAAGGCCAGGTAAATACTAAAATACTAAAGTATACCAAACGATCAGATAACATTCTTTACGTATAACAGAATAAGACTAATATACTCAAGTGCATTAGAAAAAAGACATTATAGATAATCAATTCATTGGATTTTTCTCATAAATTCTGCCAAGGTTCCTGCTCATATGAAATCTATATTAAGCTTTTTAACATAAGATGAAAAAGATATCCTAAAAGTTCGCCATCGTCAGGAACGAGAT
>JAUPVT010000007.1 GCA_030916885.1 Chlamydiota bacterium | reverse complement strand
CTTCTGGAATAGGCTCCTTTATATTCAAGCATAACCTGCGTGAGATTAACATTATTGGCAATCATTGGTGAATTATCAGAAAACTCTACTGTGTTGTTTGTTCTCTTAAAATCTCCTCCTATTTTAAGCTTTTAACCTTACATCGGATGATGTATGTCACCCTTTGAATTATATGACTTATTTAATAAAAATAAATTTAATTCACTATATATCGTTTTTTGATCTAAATGTTTGGAAAGTGCCACTTTGACTTCCTTAAGGCTATTTATGTTACCAGTTATTCTTTTTACAATCAGCTGGCTTTAGCAATCTATCGATTTTGCTTCAAATTTTGTATGAAGCTGCTTCCCTCTATATACTAAGGTAGCTTGGTAAATGAAATTTTGACCAAAAAGCTAAAGTATCTATACTGCGGATAAAAAGCATAAGAGATTTTACTTTCTATTTTATCAGTCATGAGTTGGCAAATATTGCTGCAAAGTTTTTTTGTGTTATGCGCATGCACGGGTTGTTACTTTAACCGCGCTGCAATAGATCCGTATAGCTATGCCTGTTTTACACCTCCTTGTCGCGAACTCAATTCTTGCATCTTAGAGCAATATCCAGCTGATCTCGTAGAAAAAAAAGAGCCATATGCACTTGCTGAATTAATTGCCATTGCTTTAAAAAACAATCCTCAAACAAAATCTAGTTGGGCCAAAGCGCTTTCCGCTGCTGCCTCTTATGGGCAAAAGCAAAATGTGTTTTTTCCTAATATAACCGGCTCTTTCCAAGCCATACGTGCAAGACAACCGGAAATTGAGGCAACTTCCATAATAACCCCTCAATCCATTTTTGGAGTAACACAATCCCCTGGAGCTCTTCAATCAGGAAGAGGTGCTAATGATATTTATTTTGGCACTTGGGGCCCTATGCTCTCTTTATCCTATTTACTATTTGATTTTGGAACCCAAAAAGCAAATACAGAAGCAGCTCGTTATTCATTAGAGCAAGCACAGTTCCAATATAATGATAGGGTTCAATCTTTATTAAAAACCGTTATTACAGATTTTTATAGCTATTTGTATCAAAAAGAATTACTACAGGCAAATATTGCAAATGTGCTTAATGCAGAGCTTACTTTAGATGCTACAGAACAAGGCCTTCATTCAGGAGTGCGTCCTTTATCTGACTTTCTACAAGCAAAGACACAACTACTTTCTCAGAAAACAAACTGGGCTGCACAAAAGCAAGAACTAGAATTAGCTTTTGCTACTTTGCTAAATGATATAGGTCTTCCTTCTTATATGTCTTTAAAAACTCAAGAACTGCCCCAAGAACTACCAAAAAATGATCTTATATTACCTTTAGAAACCTTAATCAGCATTGGTATACAAAACAGAGCTGATCTATTGTCTGCTGAAAGCGCCCTTCGTTCTCAAGAGCAAATGGTCAAAATGACCAAGAGGCAAGTTTTACCCCAATTGAATTATCAGTTTGAAATAGGTAAAACCTACTTTTCTTTTGATGGCAATGTCACTCATGATAAATACAACTTTGTCAGTACATTTAACGTAAGTATACCTATTTTTTCTGGTTTTTACTACTGCAATGCGATTAAACAAGCTGAATCCAATGTAATAGTTGCAGAAGAAACACTTAAAAGTCTGCAGTTAAATGCTATGAAAGAAATTACTGTTGCTCATTCTAATATTCATACTGTCTTTGAAACACTTAATTGGGCGGCAGAATTTTTATCTGCTGCAGAAGAACAGTATACTGTTGCTTTAAATGGTTATCAACAAGGTACTCAGACCATTCTTGATCTCATATCTGCTCAAACATCTCTTGTTGATGCAAGAGCTCAAAAAGCACAAGCTATGCAAGATTGGTACCTTGCACTAGCTAATTTAAGCTATGCTACAGGTCTGATTTCCCCAACTACTATCTATTCTCAGGAGATTTTTGCTAATGAACTGGATTAAACTTCTTCTTTTTTGCTCTCTATTATGTAGTTGCCAAAAAAAAAACCCAGTCATTAAAACACATGAAGTAGTTGCAACACGTGCTTTGAAACAAACGGTAGAGGTATATAAAGATTATGTCGGGACAATTTCTGCAAAATCTAGCATTCAGGTTCATGCGCAAGTCTCTGGTATTCTAGTTGGACAATATTTTATGGAAGGACAGTTTGTTCAAAAAGGAGACTTGCTGCTTGTTATTGATCCAAGACCTTATCAAGCTTCACTAGATAAAGCAAAAGCAGAATACTTCCAGACGTTCACACAACTAAGACTAGCAGAAGATACGTTACAAAGATATGCAAAGTTAGCAGAACAAGATTATATTTCACAAATTAATTACGACCAATATATGGCTAATTTCTTAGAGCAAAAAGCAGTTGTAGGACAATCTGTTGCAGATTTAGAAATTGCTATAATCTATTTAAAGTATTGCTATATTCACTCTCCTATTGATGCAATCACAGGTAAATTACAATTCAAGCCGGGTAATTACATCAATACAAATCAAGACACTACGCTCACTCTACTTAATCAAATTGATCCTATTCTAGTAGATTTTTCTGTGCCTGAAACCGATTTATTTACTATTCAAAAACACTCTCAAGAGTCCTTTTTGAAATTATACATCTTTCCTACACTAGATCACAGTGCGCGTTTTGAAGGACAATTAACACTTATTGACAATCAAATTAATACCGCAACGGGAACTGTCTTATTAGAAGGGATACTAGATAATCATGACCATTTATTATGGCCTGGACATTTTGTAGATGTAAGGCTTGTGCTAGAGAAAAAGGAATCTCTGATTCTTCCTTCTCAAGCAATAGGCGTTGGGCAAAACGGTCATTACGTATATACCATCAATAAGAATATGGAAGTAGAAACTACACCGGTTATCATTGGTCAACGCTATGAAAATGGAACCACTAGTATTGAATCAGGAATTAGCACTAATGATGTAATTGTTGCAGAAGGCCTTCTTGATCTCTACCCTAGTAAAAAAGTCACTATACAAACATGGTTAAATAACAAAGAGGCATTGTGAATCCCTCCTCTTTGTTTATCAAACGGCCTGTAATGACCACCCTTGTGATGCTAACAATAGCTTTCTTCGGAATTTTATCTTATTTTAAACTCCCTGTCAGCGATCTACCCGATATTGATTTTCCCACCATTACAGTAACAGTAACCTACCCCGGAGCAAACCCAGAAACCATTTCTAACAATGTAGTAGTTCCTTTAGAACAGCAATTTACTACTATCGAAGCGATCTCTTCAATCTCTTCTACGAGCTATACAGGAAATGCTACAATTGTTCTGCAATTTGATTTAGATCAAAATATAGATCTTGCTGCAGCTGATGTACAAGCAGCTATTAATGCAGCAAGCTCTCAATTGCCAAAAGATCTCCCCTATGCTCCGATTTATACGAAAACCAATCCTACCGCCACCTCACTTTTATTCTTTATTGTTACTTCTCCTGTTTTAACTAGAGAAGAGTTATACAATTACAGCTATACATTTCTTTCTCAAAGATTAAATATAATAGAAGGGGTATCACAAGTGTTAATCTATGGATCTCCACAAGCAGTTCGTCTTAGGGTTGATCCACAGAAACTAACAGCTAGAGGACTTGATTTAAACGATGTAGCTAATGCTGTTGTAAGAGCGAATGTACAAATACCCGTGGGTACTTTATTTAGCCCTAAACAAGAGTTCACCCTAAATGTTGACGGACAATTAGATAAAGCAGCTCTTTACGATCCTATTATCATTAAAGCGCAAGATGGGTCCATTGTGCGCTTTTGTGATATTGGTCAGGCGATAGATAGCGTGCTTAACGATAAACTTTCCGTACAGTTTTTTGAAAAAGGATATACAGCCCCATCTGTTGGTCTAGCCATCCGTAAAAAACCGGGTGCTAATACCCTATCCGTTATTCAGAAAGTTAATCAAATTCTACCTAGTCTATCTACACAATTACCTAGCTCTTTACGTTTGGTAAGAGTTTTTGATCAATCGGAATACATACTTGAATCAGTGCATGAAGTACAGATGACTTTACTAATAGCTATTGCATTAGTTGCTATCGTGATCTTTTTCTACTTAGGAAACTTAAGAGATACGCTTATTCCTCTGATTGTGCTTCCTTTATCGATTTTAGGCGCTTTTATTATCATTTTAAAGCTAGGCTTTACCCTCAATATTTTATCTCTTCTTGGTATTACATTAGCTGTTGGTTATCTAGTAGATGATGCTGTTGTAGTATTAGAAAATATCACATGTCACGTTGAAAAGGGAGAATCTGCTATAGATGCTGCCCTAAAAGGCTCCAAGGAAATTTTTTTTACCATTTTATCGATGACTCTTTGTTTGTGCATAGTGTTTATTCCCATTATTTTCATGCAAGGAATTATTGGACGGATATTGTATGAATTTGCAATGACTATTGTTATTACCGTCTTCATTTCAGGATTTCTTTCTCTGACTTTAACCCCTCTTCTATGCAGTAAATTACTGCGTAAAGCAAAAATGCAAGAAGCAACTTTTGCAGCCTATCATCGTAAAATGCTTTTTTTCTATGAAAAATCTCTGAATTGGGCTTTAAAGAATCCTAAAATCATTTTAGGATTAGGGATATTGAGTCTGGGCGTATCAACTGTTTTAATAATCAAACTTCCTAAAGACTTTTTACCACCAGATGATATTGGGCTCATTCAAGGATATCTACAAACAGTGGATGGTACTTCTCCTTTAGCTGTTTCAGAATCCAGTAATCAATTAGCTGATATCTTATCTCAAGATGACAATATCGCCTCTGTTGTATCGGTTGGAGGTTACCCACAAGATAATGAAGGACTTTTATATATCCGCTTAAAACCCTTAAAAGAACGTCTTTCTCTTAAACCACTGTTAACACATATGTACTCTTTGGTTCATAAAATACCAGGAACAACTGTCTTTCTCAAACCACAGCCATTGATTAACCTAGAAGTAGGAACGAGATCTAGCAAATCGGATTACCAATATACTATGCAAAGTTTATCGGAAGAAGAACTCTACAAATATGCACCTATCATGCAAAAAAAGTTTGCAGAGCTCTCTTTTTTAAGCCATGTAAATAGCGATTTAGATATTACACAACCCAGATGCCAAGTTCATATTCTGCGCGATAGAGCTTCTCTCTATCAGATCAGTGCACTACAAGTAGAACAAGCTCTTAATTTAGCTTATGCTACAAGTAATCTCTCCCCCATTAATACTTCGAACTATCAATACTATGCCATCATGGAAACTTTTCCTAAGTTCTATCGCGATCCGAGCTCTTTATCTCAAATATGGTTACATTCTACATTGGGAAAAATGGTGCCTTTAACAGCCATCACCGATATAAAGGAGAGTACAGGCCCACTAACAGTAAATCATCTCAATGCATCCCCTTCTGCTACCATTTCCTTTAATTTAGTAGACACAGCTCTAAGCAGTGCTTTAGATAAAATTCAATTAATTGCAAAACAAACTCTTCCTAATAGTGTTAAAGGAGACGTACAAGGAGGGGCTAGTGTATTTAAAAGCTCTTTTGCAAACCTGCAATCGCTGCTTTTAATCACTTTTTTTCTCATTTACATTATCCTAGGAATTCTCTATGAAAACTTCTTTTCACCAGTTACGGTAATGTCCACCTTAGCTCCTGCTGCAGTTGGAGGACTTTTAAGCCTCATTTTATTCCAGCAAAGCTTTTCCCTTTACGCTTTTGTCGGTGTGATTATGCTTTTTGGCATTGTTCTAAAAAATGGAATTATTTTAATCGACTTTGCTAACCAATCTCTTTTAAAAAAACCAGCTCATGAAGCCATTTTTGAAGCGTGCTTAACTAGATTTCGCCCTATCCTTATGACAACTTTTGCCGCCATGATGGGCGCTGTCCCTATTGCAATTGGTATAGGTGGCTCTATTGCCAAAACCCGCCAACCTCTAGGGATTGTTATAGTAGGAGGCCTACTCTTTTCACAGGTAGTTACCCTATTTCTAACACCTGTAGTTTATCTCTATATAAAAAAATTAGAAGAAAAACTCTCTCTACGATCTAAAAACCTTTCTTCATAATTGCGCCAAAATTTTAAGGAAACATTGCTCGATTTCGATTAAAATCCTCAGAATACGATGAATGGTTGAAAACTTGGATTTAAAGACTCAAGGCCTTGGATGACAACTTTGAAAGGCTTCTATGATATGTTTATTGCTCAAATGTGTGTAGCGATCTGTTGTTGCAATGCTACTATGTCCTAACAACTCTTGGATAACACGTAAATCAGCACCATTCTCCAATAGATGAGTAGCAAAAGAATGCCGCAGTGTATGAGGTGAAATAGACTTGGTAATCCCTATTTGCTTTGCATAGGCTTTCAGTTGCTTCCAAATAGAAAATCGATCAATTCTTTTTTGTTTTATATTGATAAACAATGCTTCTATCTTTGCATTAGATGGACGGTAATGGAGTAAATAATAATCAACCGCTTCTACAGCTGAACAAGCAACAGGAACGATCCTTTCTTTTTTTCCCTTTCCTATTACACGAATCGTATGATCAGAAAAATCTTGTATATTTAGTCCACAAATCTCTGAAACACGTAAACCCGAAGCGTATATCACATGCAGAATTGCTCGATCTCTTGCACCTATCTCTGTATTAAGATCTGGGGCTAATAAGAGTTTTTCTATCTCTGTAAAAGTTAAAATATCAGGTATCAGCTGCCATATTTTAGGCATATCAATCGATAACCCAATCTCATTTTTAATTAACTCTTCTCTATATAAAAAACGTAAAAAAATCTTTATGCTAACCAACATCCTACAAATAGAGCTAATAGCATACCCTTTTAATTGCAATTTATGCGCAAAGGCTAAAACATCTTCTTCTGTAATTTGCTGTAGCTTACTCTGTTTTAAAACCTGAAAGAATCCCGTTAGATCTCGAGCATAAGCTTGAATAGTATGCTGAGAAAGACCTTTCTCAGCAGATAGATAGCAAAGAAAATCTTGTAGAGCCTGCTGTAACATAGTCACCTTTTACATGATTAGCAATAGAAAAACAAGTCTCGTTCTTTTAAGCGTTTTTCGACTGATTTTCCAAACGTGAAGAAACATAACAAATAAGTATCAACCAAATAGCAGATAAAAGAATGGCTGTACACTTGACCAAGCTATGTTCTGTTAAGACATATAAAGCAGTTGAAGTAATAATTCCTACACAGGCTGTAGCAATGAGAATTAGACGATCGTAGAGCCCCTCTTTATTAGTTTGCAATGACTGATATAAATCATATACTCCAAGTACAGAAAAAGCTACTGTGGGAATTAAGCTTAAAGCGGTAGATAAAGTAACAAATGCAGCTCCTGGTATAAAAGAAATAGTAAGTCCTAAAAGTCCAATAATTCCGAGGCCTAGTCCCAAATAATTAAATAACATATTTTTATAAACAACCTCTTGGACTTTTTTTATTGTCGAACTCATCGTATTGCGATCCATCTTTTTAATGAGTTCTATGCAATTTCTATTAGTTATACGCTTCATATGGGCGGATTTAGATTCTTTTTTTTTAGAAATCTCTCTAGGAAAACGACGTTCTACATATGCATCTATATCTTTGTAATAAGGCTTTTTAGAGTTCGTAATATCCTCTATCGACTTCTTGGCATACCTTTCTCGAAGCCTTGCTCTTAATTGTTCCTGTAGCGGTTCAGATACACTTATTTGCTCTTGTAGAAATATTGCAATGGCTTCTTCTTTTTCTTGAAAAGATACATGTTGTAACTTACTTAATCTCTTATCTAATTCTTGCTGAAAACCACATTGCTCATGTAGCTTCATTGTTGTAAGCAACAAAATAAGCAATACTGCTGAATTACTAAGCACAGTAGCCGTGTTGCTAAGAATGCCCGATGCGATAATAACTGTTTTGAAAGAAGCAATACTGCTAGACAAACTTAAACCTAAACTCGAAAAGTATAAAATTCCAGATAAGAATTGCATAGCGCTATGAACTTGCTTTACCTCATTGACCCTTTGCCCGGCTATATCATTAATGTCAGCAGAATCTTTGATATTTATACCTGAGGAATAGAAGTTATTTCCCGAGGAAACGAAGCTTAAGCTTTTTGCAAAGCTTAAAACATAAGAATCCTCTTTAGGCAATATTCTTTTACATTGCATAGCCAAATTACCAAGGACAGCTAAAGTGTTTAAAGCTAAATCACTAAAATTATTACGGTTTTTATAAGGATCTGTAGGTAAAACAACTTGCTTAAATGTTTCTAATGTTATTATATGGCTCATATAAGTGCTCTTTTTAGAACTAAATTATAACATAAATTCAAATAAAAATCTATTAAATAGATAGTGTTAATAATAAATTATTATTAAATATATAGTAATATTAACCGTTTTGCGCTAAGCAGCGCTTAGAAGGTAAAGATTCTGCTAAGATTTTTTGAGAAGCTATACCACTTACTTCACCTATATGACTTAAGTCTCTGCATAAATTATTTATGGTGTTTTTTCTATAAAAAACATATTTAAGGTCTTTTTCATATTGGTCTTTTACCTGCGAATTTTCTAAAACATTTTTCTGTTTCTCTAAACCTTTTTTAAGCTCTTTTATTAAAGGATTAGTATTTTTAGCCTCTTCATATACACTTTGAATCTCTAAAGCTAGTTTACGGTCTTCTTCTGAGCCTGAGATCAACCACTGATTCCAAAAATACTTTGAAGTTTTTTTAAGAGCTGAAATCTTATTTCCTAGAGGTAAATTACTAGGAAGATCTTTCTGTGTGTACTGTTGACGAATTGCTATGCGTAAATCTTTAGGTAGCTTTTTAAATAAATCATGAACCTCTTGATCCCATTGCTTCTTCTTGGAAAGAAATTCTTGAAATATCTCTAAAGAAGGGTGCGCCTGTTTCCAAAGAGAATCTTTTTGAGTCAATAGGTGGTAATAATATCCTAGAAATCCTCCACCAAGGGCACCTATTGTTAGAGCACCTGCTAATTGGAGAAGTGATAAGCCAAAGCCTAGTGTTATCCCCGTGAGAGCAATTAAAGATATTCCAAGCAATGTGGCGATTGTAATAACCATCACCTTGTCATATTTACCACAAGGAGTATCTAATAAGTCTTTCTTAGCGAGATAGGCTTTTGATCCTATGGATGCGGTTGTAATTAGTAAAGATAAGGCAGAAACCACAATACCAATACCAAATGGCAGAGTTAGCAATCCAACTACAGATAAAACAGCACCTAGTAAATTAATAAAGAGAAGAGCTGTGTGAATTTTTTTGGTTTTAGTATTTTCTACGCGTACACGCCCTATTAATTTTTGCATCTCCGTTTCAGCATTTTTTTGCACTAGAGGATCTTCTTTATGATTGACTCTTTCTAATAGCCCTCTTCTATACGCCTTATCAACTGCTTGAGCAACAGGAAGACTTGATGCTTCTCTAAGCTGTACCCATCGACGTGTATTGAGCTCATGTTGATCAATTAGAAGGACTAATGCTTCTAAAGGAGTAAATTTCCAGTAGTCTTTATTCGTAAGACCTAATAATTGATGAACCTCATCTGAGCCTTCTTGCGCTTGCAAAATTTTTAAAAGCTCATCTAGATCAGAAGATTGTATCTGTGTATTTTTTAGGCCATCTAACGCAAGTTTTTGTATTTTCTTTTTAAAGTGTTGTTTTTTTAACTTTTGCTTTTTAGGATCTAATGCTTCCCAAGATGCTTTTAACTGATTTAAACGAGTAGAAATAGGTATATTTTGAATAAGCCCTTTTAAAGCTAGCGCATCATCCTCTTTAAGAAGATCACTAAGATTTTGATCTTGAGCT
>JAUPVT010000006.1 GCA_030916885.1 Chlamydiota bacterium | reverse complement strand
TGAGTTTGCAGATGCATAAATTACGTGTTTAAATGGCTTCTGGTCTTGTTTTCAATGACAGGTAGTATGATTGCATGTCTTTGAGTTAAATAACGCCGAGAGAGGTCTGTGTGTGCTTTTTCTTTTGGGTCACTTTGTTTTTTTAACAAAGTTCTGTCTTTGTGATTTTAAAATGTTTATTGAAAATCAAAGGTTATGATCTTTATCCACTTCAAGTATGGGTCTTCTTCTTGATTCCATACCTTTTTTTTAAATCAAGGGAATAACTTTTTTGACTTTGTTAACAAGTCTGTAAAACCAGCTTTTAATAAAGCTGGTTAACCATAATAACCAAAAGAATCTCTGTAACTGATTTAAAAATATGAAGTTCTTTTATTGTGTGCTGTCTAATAGCAAGCACATCATCTTAATTTATTAAACGGCTTCATTGTGTCCATAATTAGCCTTATGGACACATTAGAGTGCAGTAATCTTTTTAAATAAAAAAAAAGAAAACACTATACACATTAAGTGAAAATACATAATTTAAAGATCGAAGATGATCTTCTTTGAGCAGGATCAATTTTGTTAAGACTTAAAAGCAAAGAATAAGGACTTTTCATTGCATTCTTTACAAAAACAAAATAAAAAATTTACCATTTATGAATGCAGAAATAATAGAATTAGAAAAAAAATATAAACTCAACTACAAACAAGTCGTTGAAATTAGAAACGAAAGACTTTGGCAAGCTCTTTCTAGAGTTAACCTACGTACTGCAATTATCGAATGGATTGAAACAATTACAAATCCTTGTACTAAAAGTTCCTATACAACTTCCATGAAAGAGCTCTTGGAAAGAGGGTTTTTAAATCCAAATTGGAGTTTGCAAATATTTGGAGTTTTATCTGCAAACGCGATTGTTGATCAAATTAAAGTTCAAACAATCTACATCAAAAATAAAAAATCTGAAGGTAGAGAAAAGGAGTGGTCAACGAGAACAAAAGAAGCTCGTGTTAGTTGTCTGCTAGCCTTCACAAGATATTTATCGAGAAAAACAGAGGGGATCATTGCTAAAGCAACTCCTAATAGGACTGGTTTGGAGAAAACCTTTAGCCCTCCTTCTAAAAAAGTAAAAACTGAAGCTTTGAACAGGGCCCAGCTCTATCGATTTTTAGAAGAGCTAGAGCAAATCAACTCAAGAGATGCTCTAATAGCAAAGCTATGTTTGCATGGAGCAAAGAGAATTAATGAAGTTCTTTCTTTGGAAGTTTATCGCATTGACTTTGAAAAGAGACAAATCTTGTTTAAACAATCCAAGAGTAATCTAACAGACGATTTCACAATTATCAATTTTGAAAAAGAAGGAGCGCAAGTTCTTCTTCAGCAATTAAAGGATTATACACAGGAAAGAAAAGGGCTTGTTTTTCTTACAAAAAATAATAAAGGGGTAAAAAAAACTCAGGTAGATCGAAATTTCTCGAAAGCAGGACAGAATGCACAAATTCCCTTTAGAGTAAGTGCTCACAATCTAAGAACTACCGCTATTACTCTTTGGAAAGAAGACGGGTTTAGCGATTCTTTAATTATGAAAGCAAGCGGTCATTCTAGCAGCGAAATGGTTCATCGATATGACAGAACAGATATTGCTGATAACGTAACTAGTAAATCTTACTTGTTGTAAGTTTCTATCTAACAAAATTTTTCCATAATAGTATCTAAGAAATTAAGTTTTTTTAAGCCAGCAGCTGGCTGAGGAGATGTATTTTAGCATCTAATTTCAAGTAAGGTAAATTTTAATTACTTTAGATAAAATTAATAAGATGGGTCCTTTTGACCTCATATTTCTTGGTAAATTAAAAATCAGCGAGAGATCTTTACTTCAAAAAACACAAAATTTATATTAAATCTCAGTGAATCACTTTCTATCTGGATAAATAAAAAACATCTTATTAAATAATACAGGATTCATTAGACGTGTTTCATTAAAAGAACTAAAAAAATGATAAAAAGACTTATAGATCAAGATCTTAAGAATCGAACCCCAGACAAAAGCAACCTAAACTAAACAAGACCATCTTTATTGCTAACCAGCTTGCAATAAAACCTACCTATTTGTTTTTTCAAATCAAATTCAGCTAAGGCCATTTCTATAGCTTTCTCAACAATAAGCGTTTTAGAAATCTGCTTACTTCCAGAAAGACGTCTAATCTCTATCCACTTATCTTCTAGATCCCGAAGAGTTTTAACGGATAAATTGAAAGTAGCTTTCTCTTTCGACTTATCTACAACAGGTGTCTCTTCTTCTGTTCCATCAAGAAGCATTTGCTTCAAGACGTTTTTATTGTTAGATGGTTTTATTGCTTTACTTCTAACCGTGTTTTCTTGTTTTATTTTTTTATTACTTTCTTGCTTTCCAGGCTCAGACATGAGAGAGCTCATGATATCGGGAGTTTCTAGTCTATCGCCCATAATTGAGTATCCTTTCTACTGTTTTTTGATAGTCTTTTGCTCCTGAAGAAGAAGGAGCATATTCATAAATTGTTTTACCAAAACCCGCCGCTTCAGATATACGAACTGAGTATTTAACCGGCTCGCAAATTTGTTCGGAATAGTATTTTTTAAGTTGATCTAAAATTTCAGAAGACTTTTTTACTCGGCGATCCCAAAAAGTAGGTAATAAATAAGTGTGTTGTAGTTCTTTGTTGAATTTCTGTACACTTTTTAACCTTTCTGCAAATTCAACCAGGCTGTTAAGTGTAAGAACTTCTAAGCTAACCGGAGTAAGCACCTCTAAGCAGTAAAATAAAGCGTTAATTGTAAGTGTATCCCAGCTTGGTGATGTATCAACGATTACAAAATCAAACTTTCCTTCAATTGAACAAAGAGACTCAGAAAGCGTTTGCTCTGGGTTGAAGTCTTTTCGACCTATTGCGCGTTTTACACCAGACAAACCTCTACCTCCAGATAAAATCCAAAGACCTTTTCTTGCCTGGAATAAAGCTTCTTCGACACCAACGTGCTCATTAAGCACATCTGCCAAACCATACTTTGGTTTAACCCCTAGTAAAAATGCATCCTGCCCTTGATCATCTGTATCAATTAAAAGCACGGTTTTTCCAGATAAAGCAATACCGTGAGAAATAGAAACGGCTGTTGAGCTTTTAGCAACTCCTCCCTTGGAAAGGGCTATGCAGATTTTTCTCATTATTGCCTTATTGCTTTATTTTTTCTGAAATTAACAATAAGAGAATATAATATGCAAGTTGTTATGGTTTTTTTTGTGGGATACTGGTGAAAAACCCGGCTCATCTAACTTTAAATTACCGCTTGGATCCAATTTTCTAATACTTGAAACAAACCTTGATGATAATTTACATTTAATTACAAATTTTAGAGAAAAAGGGGAAACTACAACCGTACTACGATGCAGAGTTACCGTACTACGATGCAGAAAAAGGGCCGATTTACCGTACTACGATGCAGAACTTTCATAGGTAAAAACCAGGCGGTAGATATTATAAGACTCTTATAAGAGTATTATAAGAAGAGTAGGGGCTATTGTTTGCCGTTTATTACGGCCAAACAAATAGCTCCCTACCCAAAAGAAAGAAGAAAGTGTTTTTCAACTTGTAAACCACAAGCAGCTTGTGTTGTTTGAGTTTGCAGATGCATAAATTACGTGTTTAAATGGCTTCTGGTCTTGTTTTCAATGACAGGTAGTATGATTGCATGTCTTTGAGTTAAATAACGCCGAGAGAGGTCTGTGTGTGCTTTTT
>JAUPVT010000005.1 GCA_030916885.1 Chlamydiota bacterium | reverse complement strand
CGCTCTTCCGATCTGTCACCTTGAACTACAAAAAAAAATAAAAGAGTAGAAACAGAGTTAAAAGTTGCCAAACAAGGTCGTGAAATTTTGGAAGCCAAAAATACAGAACTTGAAAATCGATGCACTAAACTTGAGAGCGAAAAAACCGAAGAAGGAAGATTAATTCAAATTATTGAAGAAGGCTTACAATCATCCAAAACCACACTTCAATGGAGTTATGCCATTGTTGGTGCAATATTAAGCGGTGGATTAGTATTAACGTTTCCTCCTGCTGGAGCTGCTATTGCTTTATCTGGAACAGGATCGGTAGCCGCTGGAGCTGCTGTTGCTGGAGGGGCTGCTGGTGGATATATTGTTGCGCCTATTGTTCACAAAAAAACGCATAAAGAAGCAATTCAGCAAGTACAAAATTTTAAGGCGAAGCAAGAGGTCTCTAAAAAGGTCGAATAATCAAAAATCCAAATCAATAGTATCAGGAAATAATTAATATGGACCCAGTAAATAACTATATTGCAACAAATGAGATAAGTGACGCATTTAAAGACAAATATGGCCTCACAGAACAGTATTTAAAAGACTATCCAGAATCTTTTTCTATAGCTCTTTCAACAGCAAGATGTGCCGAGAAGGTTTTTCAAGAAGGGGAGGAATTAATACAAAATGCAAAAGAACACTCTAACGGTATGACAAGATTAATAGAAAGAAGCGAAGCAATCCAGACACGATTGGATAATATAATCGAATCGTCCGAAAACAATACGCAGGCTTTACGAAATCTAGCTACTTCATCGTCAGAGTTGAAAGAAATGACATCGAATATTGCAAATATGGTTTCTATTTGTGCAAACCGAATTTTTAATCCTGTAAGGAATAGGGTTAAGAACGGATTTCATTTATTAACTGGTAGAGAACCAGCAGCGGTATTACCCAGAGAAAATCAATTAGCTATTGAAGATAATCCGGAAAATACGATCCCTATTACAGATACGACAAATCAGACATCAGACGATGAAAAAAAAAATGTGCAAAATTGCTCAATTTTTTTATAAGTGCGGTCGGGCTATATATTCTATACTCGAAGGCACAAAAAATCTTCTGGTGTTCATCTGTAGATCCCCAATCAATTTGATATATAAAATCTACATCTGGCTTCGTTCAAAATGACAACCCAGGAGTAGCTTTAACCTTTATTTCACGGTTCTTTGCTTTTGGGCTGCCTGTGCAATGTATTACTCTTCTTGCGTGCTTAAATTTGAGCACGCAACTTCAAAATAGAAGTGTTTGCCTTCTTACTTCTTCTGCCAAAATCGAACAAAAAGAAGCTCATGGTGAATTCGCAATTATACTTATTCTAATCATAAAATTTATGTATAAATAGTATTATCCTTAATCTATTTTAGAGAATCTTTTTGATGGTTCTCCTATTAGTATGCAGTCTCTAATGGCAGTTAAATTATTATTAGTGACTAAGGTTATGACAGAGACTTTTGAGAAACTTAGTTTGGTAGGAGGTGAATTAGGTCTTGCAGCCATAAAAGCTGGTTTTGTAAAGAGGGATTTCACTTGGAATTTAGCTAGTAAACAAGAGAGCAAGTTAAGCCTTTACCGATTGAGGGATAATTATCTTCGATTCTATTTAAAATATATTGCTCCTAATCGCTCAAAAGATCGAAAAAGAAGCTTTTGCTAATACAACATTAAACCGCCTTCCAGGCTGGGATTTTATGATGGGGCTGCAGTTTGAAAATCTTGTAGTGCATAATCGTAAGATGATTTGGAGCCTGTTACATCTATCCCCAGAAGAGTTCATCATGGATGGGCCTTTTTTTCAGAACTCCACTTTAAGACAGCCGGGATGCCAAATTGATTATATGATCCAGACTCGCTTTAGTCTTTATTTGTGTGAGGTTAAATTTTCCAAAAATAGAATAGGTCCGAAGATCATTAAAGAAATTGAAGAAAAGAGAAAATGTTTAAAGATTCCTAAATTCTGTTCGATCAGGCCGATTCTTATTCATGTAAATGGAGTACAAGAAAGCGTTATTAATAAAGAGTACTTTGATAAAGTAATGGATTTTGGTTTGCTATTAGCATAAGTCTTTGGGAACCTTGTTCTTTTATATCTACATATGCGTATATTTATAATAGTTCAGTAATCTTTAAACTTTTTCTAAAAAAGAGATTCTATGTTGACTTATTCAGAGATACTCTCTCTTCTTCCTGAAATTAAAAAAGGAATCCTAGATAAAAACCTAATAGGGTTTATGCAAATTAACCCTACAAGCTATGTATTTGCATTTAATCATGTCCAGCTTCTGCTTTGTGTGCAAAAACCTTTTAGTCGCTTTCATCTCACAAATAAAAAATATAAACCTTATCCCTCTGTTTTTGCAGATCAAGTAAATAAACTCTTAAGAAAAAGAGAGTGTGTGGAAGTTTTTCTGCTCTCAGAGGATCGTATTCTTTGTTTAAAATTTGAAGAATATTTTTTTATTGCAGAGCTTATGTACTATCATCCAATTCTAGCTGTTACAGATTTTTCATTTGCTATTATACTTAGCAACAAATCCACTTCTTCTCATTATAATCCTCCTCTTATAAAACCTACTATTCATCATTCTTCTACTTTTGTCACTAGTACGGAAATAGAAAAGCGTTATCAGTTATTAGAAAAGCAAGCTCTATTAGCATCGCACCGCAGAAAAATATCTAATGAATTAGCCAAATTAGAAATACAACTTCAAAAGTATCAAGAGGAATATCGCCGATCTACAAACTGGAAGACTTTACAAAACGAAACAGAGCTATTAAAAAGCCATCTGCAGAAAATAACACCTGGTATGAAAAGCGTACAGGTGATGAATTGGGAGAGTCAATCTTTTATAGAAATAGCTTTAGACCCACGAATTTCCATACAAAAGCAATTACACATGCGCTTTAAAGAGGTGCGCAAAAGAAAAAAAAGATTAGATCTCTATCCTTCATTTATAAAAGAGATCCAACAGAAAATGCAAACACTTCAGAAACAATTATCCCATCCAGATATAGAGCTTTCTTATAAAAAACCGCCTCTAAAAAAAGAGCCTAATAAAACTTCTGGTTTTCACACCTTTATAGATAAAGAATACACCATTTTAGTCGGAAAAAATGCTAAAGGAAACGAAAAGCTGACCTTTACTATAGCAAAGGGTAATGATACCTGGTTGCATGTAACCCCTATGGCAGGCTCTCATGTAGTTATTAAAGCTAAGTTGATCAATAAATATCTTTTACAAGATGCTATGCAATTAGCGCTTTATTTTAGTCAAGCTCGCAAGCAAAGTCAAGCAGAGGTTCTGATCACTGAAGTTAAATATGTGAGTCGTACTAAAATAACAGGAAAAGTACTTGTCAGTAAGCATAAAACAAAAAAAGTACAGTTAGATCTCAATAGAATCAAAGAGTTATTAAAAAAATCTCTAGAAAAGCAGTTCTAAGTAATTTGTAATAGATACGGGAAGCACGGGCGAAGGTTGACCCTTTACATGTAGTCTTACAAGATCATTTTTCTTGATTTTCAAATTCAAAAAAAGCACTACGCTTAGCATGTGTATAAATTCTTAGTAAACCATTTACTTGACAATGTAGAATTGAGAGCATTGAAAGCATAAACTCATTTCTTATGATTTAAGGATCGAGAGTTTTGTTATTTTTGAAGTTTTTTCGTACTTTTGGTTAATAGAAGTATTTTAAGGGTATTCTTGCAGTTTTTACCTCTGATCTCCATTTTGCAGAGACTAAAATGATTTTTTCCAAACTTAATTGAGAAAGAAATGTCAGGAAAAGAGTGGTTGTCTTTTTGAGCTCTTAAAGAACGCGAAATATATACAGTGCAAGACATAAATGCATTCCTTGTATTTTTTATCGATTAATAAATTTATTGAAATACAAGGATTGTTGCAACTTAATAGATTGATTATTGACATCTTAAAGTTATTCTCGAAAACGATATCCTACACCGCGTACTGTTTCTATCCAATCAAAGTTAGGGCCTAGTTTTTTACGCAAAGATGCAATGTGTACATCTATGTTCCGATCGACAATAAAGGCATCGTCATTGTGGATATCATCGAGTAGTTGATTGCGTGTTAATACTTTGCCTCGATTTGTGAGAAGGCGGCGTAGAATGCCGAATTCAGATAAGGTAATAGTGATTACTTTTTCTCCTTTACGGAGCAAATAGCGGTCTACTTCTAAAGAAAACTCTCCGAAGGTAATGATTTTCGGTGCTTTTTCCGGTTCTTTAGCACGGCGCAGGACGGCTTTAATCCGGGAGAAGAGTACTTTAGGAGAAAAGGGTTTAGGCACATAATCATCAGCACCTAATTCTAAGCCTAAAATCATATCTAACTCTTCTGATTTAGCTGTTAAGATGATTACAGGAATACCACGTAGATCAGGGTTTGCTTTCATTTTACGGCATACATCAAAACCATTCTGTCCAGGTAACATGATATCAAGAATGACTAGATCTGGCTTTTCTCTTTCAATAGCTCGATAACCATTTATGCCATCTACTTCAACATGCATCTTGTATCCAGATGCTTCTGCTTGTAACTTGATTAGTGCTGCAATATCTTCTTCATCTTCGATTAGCAAGATTCTTTTTTTGTGACTCATCTTTTGACCTCATTTAGCAATGGATAAATTAAGTTTATTTTTTAATTCAAGCAGGGAAATTGGATTTTTTTCACGCTTTTTATGTACTTGGGTCATGATAAGAGGTGATGTTTTTTCGATAGGATAGTGGAAAAATCGTTTGCTTAATGCGGAAAATCTCTCTGGATCTTGTGATACGAAAAATTGATACTTAGCAGGATCTATCTGCAGATTTAGTAAATCTAATTTAGATAGGAGCTGTCTTGTTGTTTGAGCACATCTAGCTGCTGGATCTAATAAGGGAATTTTATTTCCCATACATTGTCGAATTAAAGATTCAATGAGAGGGTAATGTGTACATCCAAGCAGTATAGCATCAATCGACTCTCCTATAAGAGGGGATAAATACTCTGTCACTGCTAATTGAGTGATTGGATGGTCAAAATACCCTTCTTCAATTAAAGGAACAAATAGAGGACATGCAATACAAGACAAGCAAATATCGGGTAATTTTCTGTATAATTGATTTTGATAAGTTCCAGATGAAATTGTTGCGCGCGTTCCTAAAACAACAATAGAATCATTGGGTTTAGTATCAATAATTTCCTCTAAGGCCTGCTCTAAAATGGCAATAATGGGTACCTTGACAATACTACGAATGATCTCTAAGCAAGCCGCACAAGCGGTATGACAAGCAATGATTAATAACTTAATATCTTGAGAGAGTAAAAAATCTATGCTTTCTAAAACATAAGTAGTAATTAGCTCAATGCTTTTATTCCCATAGGGAAGATGAGCGGTATCTCCGAAATATGTGATATTTTCATGTGGCAAACAAGTAGAAATTGCTTGCATTACATTAAGACCTCCTAACCCAGAGTCAAAAATGCCTATTTTTTTTTGACTGATATCACTTTGTGTCATGGGGAATTTGCAGCTCCTGTCCAGGAAATATAGTATCTTTAATCAATTTATTATTTGCTTTAAGCGCTTCAACGGATATATGGTGAAGCCTAGCAATTTTTTCCAAAGAGTCTCCTCCTTGAACTTTATAAGATTTTACTCTTGTTTTTGTTGTAGAGGAATGTATTTTTGTAAGTAGGTCTGCTAGCGTGTTTTTTAACTCAGAGACGCTTTGCAATCGATTTTCATGGGTTGTCAACTGTGTGTTTATTTTGTTTTGATATTCTAAGAGTTGCTCTATGCTCTTTTCAAAGATTTGAATCTTAGAACAGAGTTTGTCTATCACCTCTTCTTGTATTTGAATGTGTGATTGAAGAACTTTGGACTCAGAGGCTTTTTGTTCGTCTATTTTTTCTTCCATTAACTGCATCTCAACCTCAAGCGTGCGGATTTGATGCTTTAAATCTGCTATTTCTAACTGCAGTTCATAAGAAGAAGGGTTGTATTCGCGCGTTTTCCCATAGCAAAAAGTTGTTATGAGGATACATGAAAGAAAAAATGTACTCATCATTTAAGAGGGATTATAAATTTTGAATTCCGTACGTCTATTTTTAGCCCAAGCTTCTCTGCTGCGCTCTTGAATAGCGGGTTTTTCCTTTCCATAGGAAACGGTATGAACCCTTTCTGGATGTACCCCTTTTTGTATCAACATGGAACGGATATAATTAGCTCGTCTAGCTCCAAGAGAGAGGTTGTACTGCTCTGGTCCTCTCTCATCACAGTGTCCTTCAACAAAGATAAACAACTGAGGATTTTTCTTGAGATGTTGTGAAATTTGATCAATGATTTGGTAGTAACTTTTCCCCTCAAGTATGTCTTTATCTGTATTAAAATAGAGAGTTCTAAAAATCTCTGATTCAAGCCCTTTAGGGCGGTTAAATCCTTCAATTCCAGGCAGTCTTCCTTCTCCAGGATTATTTTTAGGAGGAGGAATAGCCGCATCGCTAAACTTTTGCTGTAGATCTTCATCGTTTAATGGAATAAACTCGTCTTCCATAGGACCTAGAAGATGATCATAACAATCATTTGCATCATCCCACAAATGATTTGTCTTTTTATAGTTACTGGATATCAAACTGTCTTTCCAGACAGAGAATCTGTTCCCCATGCATCCTGTCAGAAAACAAGTGCAGCTCAAGATTCCTATAATGGTTTTTTTGCTCATCTTTCCCTCTTTTAAAGTCCCCAAGTAGGGTAGTGTTTTTTTCCAAGACCTCGACTGATTTTAATAGCTTGAGGTTGGTTTAAATTAACAACATAAATTTCAGATTTGCAATCTTGTATAGAATTAAAAACAATATGGTTGCTATTGGGAGCCCAAAAAGGGTTTTCTTTATCACCAGACCCTGAGGTTAGTTGCCACTCTTCTTTTTTTTCAAAATCGTAAATCCATATTTGCCGTATACCATTTGTTTTAGCACTATAGGCTAATTTTGTACCATCAGAGGACCAAGATGGACAAGAATTTTCTCGGTTTTTTTTAGTGATCATAACAGCAGGGGGGCGTTTTTTGTCAGAGGTTATAGGAATAACAAAAATCCGTGTCCCGCCATCTTTATTGGATGCAAAGGCAATTTTGGAACCATCTGGGCTAAATGTAGGAGAGGCTTGTACTGCATGTGGATGTGAATAGAGTTGAACTGGTTTTTCCATTTTTCCCGTTTCTGGAGAAAATGCTTGCATAAACAGATCCACACGGCCACTTGCATCAGAGATGAAAGCAATTTTATCTCTTTTAGGGGAAATAGCAGGTAATAGCTGATTGCCCCTTAAAGAGCTAATTCGTCTAGCTTTATCTGTTTTTGAAGCTTGAAAATAAATTTTAGGTTGGCCTGTTTTATAAGAGACATAAAAAAACCCTTCCTTTAAAGAGTTATCTACTTTAGGGAGTAAGATTGGAGTAATGCAATAGGCTTTTTCCGAGGTAATTTGACATGCATTAGCTCCATCCCAATCGCATTCCCAAATTTCAGAAATCCACTTTTCTGATTCTTTATGTGGGGTTTTCTGAGAGAATAAAATTCTGGTACTAGCGATTCCTTCTATAGAAAACAAGGTTTTATGAAGAGTATCTGCTAGTTTATGAATTTTTTTTCGATCTTGCGATAAATTGCCACTAAGCGAAATAGGACCGAATGTTCTCAAGCAAGCGTTGCTTACATGAAAAAGATATAGAGTTAACTGTTTTTGATTAACGCAGCATTTAATGACAAAAGGAATACCAAAGTGCTTCCAGTTTTGGATTTGAAAAGTAGCTGTTAGATCTTTATTACGGAGTAACTGCTCTTTATCAGACGTTCTTTGACAGACCTTTGTAGACCCATTGTAGTCTAGATCATAGCAAAGAATAGCTTCTAATTGGTTCAAATAGTGAACATCAAAAACCGCGTCTTGAGAAAAGATTTTACCTAAGTAAATCGGTTGCAGAGGACTTATAGTTGGCAAATGGACTCTAATTTCTTCTTCTATTCTTTCCGCGTAAATCACAGAGGAAAAAAAGAGAAGAAAAAAACAGACACTGATAAAACGGATGTAGCTTTTAGAGGACATTACAAAAAGTTAGGGTGAATGTTTGTTTGTTATTAAGAGTTGCCTTTTCATTATATTTAGGTAAGACAATGTTAGGTAAATGCTTTTCTAAATATAGTTTATTTAGCTTACTTTCTGCTTGAAGAACCAATAACTCAAGTATCTTACCAGCTGGGCTGACTTTTATTTTTATCTTTACTTCTCCATATTCAGGAAGCTGTAGCATCTGAGTGAGCTCTTTAACTAGCGATGCTGTATAGCTAGATAATATAGGCTCTTCTTGTTCAAGAGTTACAACTGCTTTAGTGGATAAAGATGCTGTAACAATTGTACTGCTTTTGCATTGTTTATCATCTTTTTGTTCAATTTTCGCAATACTTTCTTCTAATTGTTTGACAATAGAAGAGGGAATATCAAATTCTTGAGGTGTGTATTTTAGAGTAGGGATTTTTTTTCCGGTCTGTTTTATAAGAGGACTCTTTTTAACTAATGGTTTTATGGGTTTAGGGATGAGTGGTTTTTTTTTCACTAAGCTTCTCTTTTGTGTAGGAAAGGAAGAAGGTTTTAAAGAAATGGTCTTTACCACAAGAGGATATTTTTTTTTGTTTTGTTGTTTAGGCTTGGATCCCATCAACATGCCCACAAATCCTATATGAGCGCTGATAAGTAAAAAAAGAAGAATCTTCTGACTCATGCTTTTTATCCAGATTTTACGATGACATCAAGCTGCTCAAAGCCTGCTAATTGTGCTGCATTTTTAACAGATTGATAGACTCCAAATTTCGCTCTTTTATCGTGAAAGAGCTGTAAGGGGATATTGCCTTGTTTCTGATGAAGATCTTTTAGGCAGTGTATTAATTGTGCTTCAGAGATTTTTGTTTGATTTAACCAAATAGAATTATCTTCATGTACATAGATAGTAGCTATTGTATTTTCATGAATAGGGTATGTTAATTCTGAGGAAAAGAGAGAGAGTTGTACACGATCTGCTTCTACCATGGGAGCAATGAGAATAAATAAAATTAACACAACAAAAACGACATCGATTAAGGGAGTTAAATTGACTAGGTTTTCTTCAGAGGAGACCTCTTGGTAGGAGAAATGTCTTTTCTGACGCATATTTTAATCCTGATCCACCCTACGATATTGTAGTTCTAAATAAGAAAGAAGTTCATATAAAAAATCCTGCATTTCTGAGGAGTAATTATTTATTCTATGTTTTAAATAGTTATAAGCAATTAAAGCAGGAATTGCAATCACAAGGCCCAAAACAGTAGTTGCTAAAGCGGTAGAAAGACCTCCTATAATCATGCTATTAGAACCAATAGAGCTACTGTTTTGTAGTCCTGAAAAAGTAACTAAAATCCCCCAGACGGTTCCTAATAAACCTAAAAAAGGAGCAAGGGATACAATCGTTGGTAGAATAAATAAGTTTTTTTCTAGTTGTTTTACATGATAAGAAATTGTAGTTAATACGTGGCTCTCCACAGCTTCTAAATCAGCCGAAGATAGATAGATCTTTGGTTTCTCCAAATTTTGGGTAGAAAAATACAAATTCTTATTAAGAATTTCTCCCGTTTTTATTTTAAGAGATCCGAGAATGTGAGCAAAAGGATGCAGATCTTTATAAACAGCTATCTCTTGCACATCAATTTGCAGCATTCTTTCTTTTTGACTTGTGTAGTTTTTATAAAAGATCTGAGATAAACGAGCGGTTGTATGGGTAAATCTGATTTTTTGAATAAGTATAATCCAACAGATCAGAGAAAGACCGATTAAAGCTAACATAATTGCTTTGCCAAAAATATCAGACTGGGCATAAGCAGTTATAAATGTAGCAAAGCTAGCTATTGGGATTTCAGGCATGATCATATGAAGGGTTCTCTTTTAAATAGATAATGGAAAAAAAGAAATTTGTCAATCTTGAACATTCGATAGGAACGGTTATCAATTTTTGTAGTTATGATTTTGCTTTTCTGTCTCTTTGTATAGAGGCTGTTCAAGAGTTTTCCTCTCAAATTATTGTGCCTGTTTGTGACCATATGTTTAGTGGAGAAAAAGAAGATCCTCTTTTTTTACAAAAAATCTACGCACTTTTTCCCAACGTTCAATTCATCGAATTTCCCTTTGATATCTCTAAGAAAAATGACCCTCATTATTGGCATAACTTATCCCGTCTTATAGGTGGGTTCTTTTTAAAAAAAGAGATTCAATATGCGCTCTTTCTCGATTGTGATGAAATTGTAGATAGCACAAGTTTTAGAGAGTGGTTAGAACATTTTGACTACCCGAAATATACAGCGATACGGCTTGCAAATTATTGGTATTTCCGTAGTAGCTCCTATCGAGCTACCACCTGGGAAGATACGCCTCTTCTCTTAAAAAAAAACAGAGAAAATCTACAAGCTCTTATGCATCCGCAAGAGAGATCTGGTACTTATTTTTCCATCCAGCCTGAGAAAAAACGGATGTGCTTAAGCTTAAACAAAAAGCCCATGGTGCATCATTTTAGCTGGGTTCGTACAAAAGAGCAGATGCTCAAAAAAGTCTCTAATTGGGGTCATTGTAAAGAGCGTAATTGGGAGCGTTTAGTAGAGCAGGAGTTTTCTTCTTCTTTCCAAGGAACCGACTTTGTTCATGGCTACTTATTTGAAACCGTGGATCCTCCTTTTTCTATTGATTTATTAACTCAACCTCTAGAAACAGTCTTTAGTGCCAAGATATTGAGGCTTAAAGCTCATCAAGTGCATTGCATAGATCTTTATCTACATTTTGAGCTTGATTTCCCTCAAATACTCTCTCTTTTAAAAGATGTTTAGTTAATTCTATATTCGATAGGTTTTAAAATATAGATTTATAATATGGAAACTCTTAACAAGAAGACTCTTGAGCTCTTCTTCATATTTAGGAATATTTTTGAAAAAAGAAAGAATGGATTCTTTAAATTCCAAGAATTTTTCATAGCATTTATTATTTCTAATTTTGGCTTCATCAATTGCCAAAGTCGTTCGATCAGATTTGTTCTAAATCCATTACAGATTGTAATTTTTTCTGTATCAAATATTTTGAAATCGCCACTTTTACTTTTTTATAATCAAACAAACTTTTGGGAAATAAATGACTCATCTTACACATATAGAGAGAAACTTTAGCGCAAATCGCGCTGTTTTATCAAATGGTGAAAGATCTCAAAGAAATAGCTTCGATAGGAATTCAATCAGCTATACAATTTGATCAAAAAAATTCTTTTCCCTATTCATACTCATTAGATCGTCTAACTAATCGATCACTTGGAAAAAACTTCCATAATCAGGTACCATCCTTGAGATAAGTTCCAAGGGTGGTTTTTTTATGTTTATAGATACTCATGCTCATCTTACAAGTGACACACTGGTAAATGATACACAGCAGATTTTATCACGCGCTCAAACCCATAAGGTTGGTAAGATCGTCAATATCTGCACAGATGAAAAAAGTCTAAAAGAAGGGCTACTTTTAAGAGAAAAAAATCCTTGGGTTTTTAATGCAGCAGCAACCACCCCGCATGATGTGGAAAAAGAGGGAGAAAGTTTTTGTCCTTTTGTAGAACAAGCAGCCTATCATAAACAGCTCATCGCTATTGGGGAAACCGGTTTAGATTATCACTATCAACACTCTCCCAAACAGATGCAGAAAAAATACTTAGAGCGCTATCTGATTTTAAGTCGCAAAATGGATCTTCCAGTAATTTTTCATTGTCGCGATGCTTTTGACGATTTATTTGCTATAGCAAGTGAGATGTCTGCGGCAGTATTGCATTGTTTTACTGGAACTCTAGAAGAGGCAAAAAAAGCACTAGAGCTTGGGTGGTATTTGTCGATTAGTGGAATTGTCACTTTTAAAAAGTCTCAAGCATTACAAGAGATCGTAAAATATGTGCCTTTAGAGCGTCTGTTCATAGAGACAGATGCTCCTTATCTAGCACCTTTGCCTTATCGTGGAAAGGTCAACGAACCTGGATTTCTTCCAGAAACAGCTAAGATGATTGCTCATCTAAAACAAATCAGCGTAGAAGAAGTAGCTAGAAAAACCAAAGAGAACGCGGAAATTTTTTTTCGTTTTTGAGGAATTTTTCCTTTTGCAAAAGTTACCTGATCTATTTAATACAATCTTTGATGTTTGGAGATTGTAACAGTGGTACCTAAATCTTTTATTTGGCGTAGACTTCATTCTTTAATGGGTCTTTGGCTCGTCTTATTTCTTCTAGAACATTTATTGACTAACTCTCAGGCAGCTCTTTGGGTGGGAAAGGATGGACGTGGATTTGTGAAAATGGTAAATAATCTGCACAATCTGCCCTATATTCAAGTGATTGAACTAGGATTATTAGCGGTTCCTTTTGCTGTCCATATGTTTTGGGGGATTAGGTATTTAATGACTTCTAAGGCTAACTCTTATTCTACTAAAGAGCAAAATCCCCATTTGAACTATGGGAGAAATAAAGCCTATACATGGCAAAGAATTACCTCTTGGATCTTATTGGTAGGGATCATTTTACACGTAGCTAAATTCCGTTTTATAGAATATCCTAATTCTGTGCATTTAGGATCGCAAACCTTTTATTTGGTAAATGTCACACTAGATAAGGGGTTATACACATTAGCTGATCGTATGCAGGTGGCTTTATATGATGAAAATCAAATTTTAGAAGAGCAAACCCTGCTAGAGAACGGCAATGCTGAAGAAAGAGTTATGCAAGCTACTCAAAAGGTTAATCAGCAGTATAGTTTATGGAGAGGTCCTTTTGTCGAATATAATGAACAAGAGGCTCTTTTGCTAAGTGCTGCTCAGAGCTATAAACAACGGTTAGATTGGGCAATTGCTCTAAAAAAACAAAAGCTATCAGGATCAGAGGTGGTAGCTGTATCCAAAGATTTTGGCACAGCTACATTGCTTACTGTACGCGATACCTTCAAAAGTCCGGTGTATGTAGGTCTCTATACCATTTTTGTGTTAGCTGCTTGTTTTCACGCTTTTAATGGCTTTTGGACCTTTTTGATCACTTGGGGATGGGTTTTGAAAATGGCTGCTCAAAGATTTTGGTTATGTGTTGCTATTAGCATGATGGCTATTGTTGCTTTTTTGGGATTAGCTGCAGTTTGGGGAACATACTGGTTTAACTTAACATCATAATATGTCAAAGAGAAAAATGGGAAATGAAGTCATTGTTGTTGGAGGGGGCCTAGCTGGTTTATCCGCTGCTATGAAACTAGCAGAAAAAGGCTGCCATGTCAAAATTGTCTCAGTGACAAAAGTAAAACGCTCACATTCTGTTTGTGCTCAAGGTGGAATTAATGCAGCGATGAATTTGAAAAATGAAGAGGATTCTCCTTTCATTCATGCCTATGATACGATTAAGGGAGGAGACTTTTTAGCGGATCAACCTCCTGTTTTAGAGATGTGTTTAGCAGCACCTGGCATTATTCGCATGATGGAGCGTTTCGGATGTCCGTTTAATCGAACCTTAGAAGGGAACCTCGATTTTAGACGCTTTGGTGGGACACTCTATCATCGAACAGCTTTTTGCGGAGCTTCTACAGGGCAGCAATTGCTTTATGCTTTAGATGAGCAGGTACGTCACTATGAAGTACAAGGCAGAGTAGAAAAATTCGAGAGTCATGAATTCATGCGCCTTATTCTTGATAACGAAGGCAGAGTACGAGGCATTGTTCTAATGGATTTATTCAACTTAGAGCTTAACATATTAAAAGCAGATGCTGTGGTCTTTGGCACAGGAGGACCAGGGTTAATTTTTAAGAAATCCACAAATTCTACTTTTTGTAGTGGAGCTGCTAATGGCAGGTTATTCAAGCAGGGGATGTATTATGCAAATGGGGAATTTATTCAAATTCACCCCACTGCGATCCCTGCGGAAGATAAAATGCGTTTGATTTCAGAGTCTTCTCGTGGAGAAGGAGGAAGAATTTGGGTTTGGGGAGATAGTTCTAAAACAATTGCTAATGCAGAAGGCAAAACCCTTCCTTGTGGTGAAACGGGAAAACCTTGGTATTTTTTAGAAGAGCTCTATCCTGCTTTTGGGAACTTAGTTCCTCGTGATATAGGAGCAAGAGAGATTTTGCGTATTTGTGAAATGGGATTAGGAGTCGATCAAAAAATGCAAGTGTATTTAGATGTGTCGCACCTTTCAGAAAAAATCCAACATAAAATTGCTTCTGTTTTAGATATCTATGAAAAGTTTACCGGAGATGATCCGCATAAAGTCCCTATGCGAATTTTCCCTGCAGTGCATTATTCGATGGGTGGAGCCTGGGTGGATTGGCCTGCTACTGATGATCCGGATCGCTTACAAAGATTTAGACAAATGACGAACATTCCTGGCTGTTTTAATGTAGGGGAATCAGAATTCCAATATCACGGTGCCAATCGTTTGGGCGCTAATTCTCTGCTTTCTTGCATTTTTTCTGGACTAGTAGCGGGCATGGAGGTTCCTCGTTATTTAGACACACTAGAGCATAGTTATGAAAACATACCTACCGTTATTTTTTCACAGGCTCTGCAAAAAGAAGAATCTTTTAAACAAGATCTTATGCAGCGCAATGGGTCAGAGAATATACATGTGTTGCATGAGGAATTATCGGATGTATTGATTAAACATGTTACGGTCAAGCGCAATAATAGAGATCTCACAAAAGCAATAGAGGCTATCAAAGAAATCCGTGAGCGTTATCAAAACATTTGTTTAGATGATAAGGGAAGCTGTTTAAATCAAACTTATGTATTTGCCAATCAATTTTCTTATATGTTAGAGATCGCTTTAGTGATTACAAAAGGAGCCCTTTTGCGCGATGAGTTTAGAGGTGCCCATTACAAACCGGAATGTCCTCATCGAGATGATAAAAATTGGTTAAAAACAACAATAGCTGCCTATCAAAATACAGAGCCAGAAATCAGTTATAAACCTGTTGATTTGCGTTATTTAAAACCGATAGAGCGTGATTACAGCAAAGCTAAAAAAGCCATTCCTGAGTTTGAGAATGTTCCTACAAACATCGTATTGCCTTTGTGAGAGATCATGGAAAAAACATTTACTTTAAAAGTGTATCGCGGGATTGCTAATCAGCAATTCTGGGAAGAATTTGAATTAGAGTTGAAGCCTTTTTTTAATATCACATCAGCGTTAATGCAGATACAAAAGTGTCCTATTAATAAAAAAGGGGAAAAAGTCACACCGATTGCTTGGGAACAGGGATGCTTAGAAGAAGTATGTGGTTCTTGTTCTATGTTAATCAATGGTTGTCCTCGTCAAGGGTGCACAGCTCTTGCTCACCAATTATTACAAGCAACAGGGAGCTCTTGTATTACATTGGCTCCTTTAACAAAATTTCCTCTTATGAAGGATCTAGTCGTAGATCGTACAAGTATGTTTGAAAACTTAAAAAAAGTACGTGCTTGGATAGACGTAGATGATGCTTTAGATCGAGGTTTTGGTCCTAAGATCAATCCTGAATTGCAAGAGGCTATGTATGTTTTATCTACTTGTATGACTTGTGGTTGTTGCACAGAAGCGTGTCCTCAAGTCAATCCTAACTCGCAATTCATGGGACCAGCCCCGATATCCCAAGCACGTCTTTTTAATGCGCATCCTATTGGAAAATTAGCAAAAGCAGATAGGCTTCGACCCTTAATGAATGAATCAGGTATTAGCGGTTGTGGAAATGCACAAAATTGCGTAAGAGTCTGTCCCAAAAATATACCCTTAACAGAATCCATTTCTGTCATTGGTAGAGAGGTGAGCAAACAAGCCTTAAGAGATATGGTAGGTCTACCCGATGTATAATTTAACTTTTTTTAAATAACACCTGCTGTTACAATCCTTTTCAAGGATTTTCCGCTGTTGGGGATACTCGAGCAAATGAAAAGCGCATTAACGATAAGTAAATATTTAAGGGATCATGACGCTAAATAACTTCTACAGTTTTTTAGGAAGCGATCCCACCTATTGAGAACAAGGTTATTGTAGCCATTGCCCGAACCCCAAACGGCGGTTTTTTTTTAATCCTTTGTCTTTTTATACGGCATAGAGATTAAGATTTTCATTACGCTAAAACCAATACCAATAATCCTTTTATCATTCGTTCAAAGTTAGGTTTTTTTAGATTAGATGGGTCTTGGGCTTCTAACTTAAACCATTGATCATATCATATAATAAGATAGGTTTTAATGAATTAAATCTTATATAAAATATCCACCTTGACTCAAGGTGATATACTAGTTTGTATTTAAATTAAGAATTACATAGGAATGTTTTTTAAAAATTTTCCTAAATATTAGAAGGGAGTATTATCCTTTTATCCAAAAAACCTATCTAGTGAACTCTTAATTTGAAAGAATATAAGTATATTCTTAGACCCTGATTGAGAAGTCAATCTGAAATGAAAATTACATACGGAGATAATTATGGCATTCCCATTCCCTTAAAGAAACTCCTTGTTTTTTCATTCCTTCTCTTAAAAGCCAATCAAGAATAAGCAATGACTTATCAGCATAGATATTGCCTTCAATAGGTTCTTCCTTTGAACTCACTAGAAATCGACCTTTCATTATGATCTCCTACTGTTCAATATATATTGAACAGTAGGTTCGGCTTTCTAAATAGTTGTCATAAAAAAGAAAGAAAAAAATAAATCTATAGACAGTTCTCTCAGGGAATTCAATTTTATTCTTATATATTTATAGGGTCTCTAAATTGTTAATTACAACAAAATGTGTTAATATAATAACAAAGATCTAATCTTTATTATTATAAAGATATTAATCTGTAATTAGACAATAAAATTACTTAAAAAATAATAGGAGGTCTTATGTCAGAATTACCAACTACAGAACTTAAATCTCAAATATTAGAGAAAGCACCAAGTGCATCTCTTGGACAAGGCAGCAGTCCTTCTAATACACAGGCTAGATTACAAGCTGCACTATGGATGTTATGTAATATCCTTATAAAAGTTTCAGAGGTACTCAGTAAAGCCAGAACCGAATCAAATCTTGCAAGCATAAAGGCGGGCTTTTCTTCTGCTGATGAGACCGCAAAAGCAGGTCTTCTCCAGGTAGGTGGTGGTGCTATTCTTGCTGGAACAGGGGTGGTTCAAGGTGTAGCCGGATGTAAAAAGGCTACAGAGTTTGCTAAAGCAAAAGAATGGCGTGATAATAAGATAAAAGAGATTCAAAGTATAGAAGATCAAGAAAAAGCGCTTCCTGCAGAATCGATACGCCCATCTACAGGAGAAATAGAGGACTCTGATATCACAGTACAAGTGGAGGCACTTGAAGATAAGTCTATATTAGAGGAAACAGAAGAAGAAATCTTCTACGATGCGCAAGAAGAGGTGCAATCTTGTAAACAAACTGAACCAGAAGAGCAAACAGAAGAAGCTCAAATGGTAGAAAAGGAAAATACTCAAGGTAAGATGACTAGCAAAGAAGAGATTAATCAGTTAAATAGAGAATATGAGGTTAATAAGGATACTATTGAGGCCCAATCAGGGAAAACACAAGCCTTAGCTCCAATAGGACAGGCTTTGTATCATATGTCTCAGGGTTTAGGAGATATAAAAAGATCTGAAGCTCAGAAGGACACTATTGAGCAACAAACAAGAGAAGGTACGCAATCTCAACAAGAAAAAACAACCGATGGTCTTAATAAAGAGATTGATAGGTTAAAAGATTTTGATGCTTTCCGAAGTAATTCATCGAGCAAGGGATAAACTTTAAAGTTTCTGTTAGCTTCTTAAAAAAAAGAAGCTAACAGAATGCTTGATATATAAAATTTAAATACTTTATTGCATGCAACAACAAGATAATATAAAACTTTTTAAGTTAAAAGGGTGGTTCTCGGTTCTAGGCGTATACATGATAGGATAATCTAAGGTTTGGTAATTACGGTTTGCCCTTACAGGTGTTTTAGATTGAGTTTCTTGAGAAGATTCATTGCCATCATCACTTTCTAATCGCCTTCTTAAGCTTCTCGTTATCCTTTCTATTTCAGCCTGACTACTGTTTAAATATTGATTTTCCCACTGTCTCTCAAACATCCTGCTTGCGGAAAAAGGATTGTTGTTTGTTGCCCATGTCATATAATACACCTCTTGTGTGTTAAGCACACTTTTTCTAGTTCACGAAATTATTAGCTAGCTCTTTAGTTCTTTGTAAAGAAGTCATTTGATTTATTTCAAATAAATCAAATAAGGCTAACCGAGTTAGGTCTTTTTTAGAGAACCTCTATATCTATTTTTTTGAGATACTTTAGCCTTCTATTAATTTCTTATTTAAGATGCCAATAGAAGGATTATTTAACTTTAAAAACTGGATATTTATAAGAGAGAACAATTTTTATTTTTACCAGTCACTCTACTGCTAAGAGAAGAATTCCCTGAACTCTTCGATCTTGTAGATGACTCAAAATTTGATCGAGCTCTTCCATTACCTGGAGTAAAGGTAGTAATCTTCTATGAAGTCGTTTTAGAAGATTGTGTATCATTCTTGAATCACTTAAACGTATATGATCATTTCTATTTAATAGATCTATTCTGGAGCGCTCATTGCTTAAAGCTTGTGGAGAACAAGGGTTTGTTGATCGACGAGCCAAATCTGTAGGCCATGTCATAAAATACCTCTTGTGTGTTAAGCACACACTTTTCCTAGTTTATTAAATACTAGTCAGCGTTTTAACCATCACGGTGATGATTTAGCAAAAGTATGCTAACCCTGGGTATCTAACTTCTAGTTAGCTATTTGGTCTTTTAAACACTTAGAGTTGAGTTTTTATCTACAACTTGATTTTTTGGAGGATCTTGTTATTAGATGTAAAAACTAAAAATTTTCATTTTCTGCAACTCTTCGTGTTTAAAAGAAATATATGTTAGTAGTAAAAAAAAGATAAGTCAATAAGAAGTTTTTTTATTCCGAATAATTATTTTGAAATACCTAAATATCAAACGCTTCCAAACTTATTTTGCAGTGTAAACAAATTGCTTTCAAGAAGAGTTTTACTGGGAAATAAAATAGAGTTTGTTGTGTTAAAATTTAAGCTCTTATTTTTGTAAGAATGATTAAGTTATTTGTATAGGTTCTTTCGAAGGCAAACTTTTTGAAAGAACAGATTTTTTATCTACAAGTTAGGCAAGATTTTTTGATCACATGCTTTTTTTAAATCAGGCTCTGAATAGTTATCCGCTAAAAGATTCACATCAGAACAAAGATTTAAAGGAACATCCTCATCGCTAGTATAGATATAATGCAGTAGGTGCAATACCGCTTGGTAATCGATATTTTGTAGCTTTTCTACTTGAAGGTCTTTGAGTGCAATCACAGAGGATATATCGGTTTTACCAGCATAAATCTCATGAACTGGATAAAAGCACTCCTTATAATGAGAGCATTGAAATTTCCCTATTAGATTTTTGTGTTTAAGAGCAAGAATAGCTTGATCCCATTTTTTTTTATCGCATGTTTTTTTTAAGTCTGGTTCTAAATGGAGATCTGCTAAATGACTGATATATTATATTGGGCTTCTATTTCCCTTAACTTCCTTACTTTCGATTTAAAATAATAGGAAAAGAAAGTTCTTGTTCAATCTTGGTTTAAAAAATGAGCTGTTCTTAGTTCATTTATCGGGTCTATTAATTTTGCTATTAAAGAAGGCCCGTACTTTAAGGCTATACCAATTATAACAACTTTGCCCACAAATTTAGTGCTTTCGCGTTGAGAAGTTTCCACCATTTTTGGAGTCCCATCTTCATTGAAAAGAGGAATATCAGGAGAATATTCATCTCCCATTTCATAATCTTGTTCTAAATATTTTGTGGGGTCCCAAGCCAATTGGGCAATAGTATTTGGAAGATTTATAATATTTAGCCCATTAATTAAAGTAGTACTTAGAATAGATCCTATTGCAGGAACTTGTCGTAGATAATTTTCTATTAATTGAATGCCCTTTTCTTTCATACGAGGGACTATCTATGGATAGGAGGCTACTGTGATCATTGTAAAAGCTGTTTTAACTGCTGGTCCCGAAATTTCTGGATCTTTGATAAAACTGATTACCCCCTACCTGTCTTTCAATAAGATCAATAAATTCTTCTGGGGTTGGATAGATATTTTTATGAGAACCGGTTTGAATAAAAATGGCATTTTCTCGTAGTAGATTTATACGTGTTATTCTTGCGTTTCTTCTATTCTCAACAGCAGCTTTTCTTTTTTGAGCCTCTGCTTCAATTTCTGCTAATTCTTGTTCTGCTTCTATATCGATTTGCTCGATAGCGTTTAGTTGATTATTACAGTTTAACAAGTTGAGATTCAAAATATCATCGTCATATCTAGGAGACTAAACGTTTGCATAATGTAAAAGTTGTATAGCCATAAGAGCTCCTTTGATGTGCTTTTAGTGCTCAGCAATTGTTGCTAAAAAAAATAATTATTAGCAACAAATGTCTTATTTTTTTTAAGGAGTTTTTTGATTTAAAATATAGAAAATTTAAAAGATGGCTGGCTGTTATTTCTTGCAAATAGTATTTTTAATATCTCGTTTAAGCTTAGAAAAAACCGATATGGATTTAGCAGGTTGAAAAGAAACAGCTCAGACTTTAATTTATAAACTCTAGTATCTTTTATATTTTACAAAAAAATCATAGGTCATAATTTACAGGAAAAATTTAAGAGGGTTCTATCAGATGCATGTTTTATTATATAGAGTTCTTCCTTTTCTATTATATGTGGCGCTTCCTTGTTTTTTTCTCATTCAGATGTGGTTCAATCATACGACAAGTTTGGGAAAATGGATATTGCAAGCTGCTTTAGCTGGTTTGTACATATTTGATCTATTTTTAATTGGTCTATGGCCCATTTACTGTGGATATTTTGTTCGGTATTTTTTGATGCTTTTGTTGGTCATTGTTTTAATTAAATCTTCATTTAATATAGAAAAAGATTTTTTTTATAAATTATCTCTTAAAAGTATTTTATTTAGTTTTGTTTATTTATCTCTTATTTGTTTTTTTTCTTATAGGATTTTTTTGAATTTAAATGGATCTAATTATTCAAACCCTGTTGAATTGTCCTTTCCTCTTAAAGACGGAAACTTCTACATGGCTCATGGGGGTACAAATGAAGCAGTGAATCACCACTACAGCGTTCCTGCTCAAAAATACGCAATAGACATCCTTAGAATTAATGCACTGGGGCTTAGAGCCAATAAATGGTATCCAAAAGATTTAAACGATTTTTGTATTTTTGGTTCTACCATTTATAGTCCTTGTGATGGAACTATTGTAGAATTGCTTGATCAGTGTGAAGACCTTGAGCCTATGATCATGGATGTCAAAAATCCAGCAGGAAATTACTTAGCGATTCATAAAAGTGAGAGCGAAATTATTATCTTTTTAGCACATTTGATGAAGGGGTCTCTTCTGGTTAAAAAGGGAGATATGGTTAAAAAAGGCCAACCTATTGGAAGAGTGGGAAATTCAGGTCATACATCAGAGCCCCATCTACATATTCATGCAGTATTAAATCATACAGGAGATCTTCTATTTAAGGGGGAAGGGGTTCCTATAACCTTCGACCAGAGATTTTTTGTTCGTAATGATCTTGCTAGATTCCATGGATGTAATTGACGCAATAAAAAAGAGCAGGATAAGCGGCAGAAAAAGTAAATAAGAAGTTATTCAATCCCATAAAGATTGCATTGAATACATGAAAGAGAAGTCCAATGGTAAAGAATAGAATTGTATACATAGGATGAAAAAAGAGCACTGTAAAAAATAGCATTTCAAATAAGAATACAAACCAACTTAAAAAAGTAGTCAGCAGTTGCGTGCGGGTGATTAGTTGAAAAAAGAAACCATGACCATAGTTTCTTGTACTAAAAATTCCATTTAGAGCAGATGATGTGCGCCACATAGGAGAGATGAGTTTATTAAATCCAGCTATGAAATAAGAGGTGAGAAGCTCTCCTGCTATAAACAATAAACACATGCTTGAAACGGGAGAATCAACCCCAAATAAGCTCCCTAGGGATAGAGCAAATAAAATCACTAGAGTCATTTGATAAGACCCATCTAAACCGTAAGGGGTTCTAAAATTCATTAATAAGTTCAAAAAAAAGACAGAGCAAATCAGAGTAGGAGAGATAATATTTAATAAAGAAATTATGAATAATAAGAGAGAAGAAAAGGCTCTTAAATAGATAGAACACTTGAAAACATCATCTTGTAGCACTAGATTAAAGAATCTTTGTCTTAAGTCTTTTTGGCGCCATTTGAAGCTGAGTTTTGCTACCTTCCAACTAAGTAGACCTGTTGGCTTAAAAATAGACCAACTTTTCAGATCTTCCAAAGCTGCGATGAATAAACCCATCGATAAAATACATAAAGTAACTTGATAAGTAAAAGCAATATTTTTAAACGCTAAATAAGGATTCATAGGTTACCTTTTGCTTATAGGATGCACATCGGATAGAAACATAACTTTATAATCATGTGCCCTAGAATTGGTTAGAATGAGAAATTGCACTTTTTCAGAAAAGGGCTTGTGGTTTAGAGAATCCACGTAATTTAAGATTTGTAGATAAGAGAGACTAATATATACTTGTCTTTTGTCTTTTGCTGTGTGACTGAAGTTAATAAGGTCTACTGCAAGATCTACAAAAGCTTTAGTAAATCTGTGCTCTGGATTCCAGAGGAAAGAATAAATAGAGCGCTTTTCTTCCAGGGTATATAGGTCTTGCCATTCTTCTACTTGCTGGTTGTTAATCTCTCGATATAATAAATGATAATCAAATGTATTGGGAGTAGGAGCGAAAAAGCTCCATCCAGGAATAAGCTGCGTACACATAGGGAAACGGTTCCATATGAAATCTAGTTTTTTAATCCCTCTTAAAAAACTTAATAGAAGAATAAAACAAAAAATACCTTTGATAAATAAAATCATTAAGAATCCTTCTCATTTTAAATACCCCCCATCTAAGGGGGATATCATTTGGTTTAGGTTTTTATTTATTAAGAATGTTTTGTCTCATGTCTAACAATTGGTTTACATCTAACTCTGATGTTGGAGTATTTTCTGGATCTATTGGAAGCTGAAAATCTTCAGGATCTCTTCCAGATTTTGTGATTAAGAATAGAGTTACAATAGCTAATGCTGCTGCTGCAGGAGAATATTTAGTGTTATCAGCTGTAAAATAAGGAGCTAATTCCTCCTTACCTATTAAATGTTCAGCAGCAAAATTAAGGGGATTTGTTTTAAGTGACCTTCTGTTTCCTATTATGGGGTTTTTTTCTAAAAAGAAATCTCTGACTTTAGATGTTATTTCAAGTAAAGCAATAAGTTTCCTATCTACTGCTACATCTAAAACACTGAATTTTGCATTAAATTCCATTGCACTTAAAACAATGATTCTTGTGTTTTCCATACTTACTTTATCTAAAACAACAGGTTGCATATTTGCTAACAAATTTAGCCTGGTCATACTTTCATTGACTTCACATTTCATATAATACCTCTACTTGAGAATTTGAAAAATATCTTATAATTTACGGAGCATATTTCGTTTGCTCTTCATAAAGATTTATCTTTCAAATGATAAAGGTATACTAAATTTTAATTAGACTTATTTGCAAATAAAAAAGTATATGTGTGCTTTGCGTGTGCTCTAAAAAATGATTTTCCCCTAAGGGTCTTTAAAAGAGAGAAGTTAAGTAATTTTTCTGTTATAGAAAACTTGTTGTGCGTCTAGAAATATTTTGAGAAAGGAAAGATCCTGTAGAAGGAATAATTACTGGATAAAGGGTGTGTAAATGTTCTTTAATAGCAGTAATTACTGTTTGTAAATTTGGGTAGTAGTCAGAGAGCTTGCAGATAAACTCATGATGAACTCTATTAGCGCGATAACAGGGACTTTTTTTAGGGTGTAATAAGCAATCCATATAATTAGGATTGTAATCCCATAAAAAGCTGGTGTGATGTAGCCAGCGTTCTTTTTTTAAATATTGTGCATTACCTCCAAATTTTTTATCAGCTAAAACATAGTCATTTTCTTTTAAGCAAAAATCAGAGCGGGCAAAAATAGGGCGGTAGAAATCTTCACTCCAAAGCATAATCGGCTCTGGATAGGCGGGAAAAGGATGACTCTTTTTAGAAAAGATAAAGGTGACAAATAAAGTGTTATGATCTACTACAACGGTTCCTCCGCCGCTGAATCTCTTAATTAGTGGAATATGATAAGAAGCTGCTTTTTCTATTTGGACCAATTCTTCTTTTTTACCCGAAATTCCGAGCACAATGGCAGCGGAAGAGCCGTGATTAATCAGACAAAAATCTTCTGTGTGGTCTCTTAAAAGAGACTCTTCTAAGAGCAGTTGTTCGAAAATAGGGGTATTTTTTAACTCTATTAGATGAAGAGGCATTTCTTAAAGCCTAGTTTTTAAGGAGACTAAAAGAACGGAAATATCAGCTGCGGAAACTCCTGAGATTCGAGAGGCTTGACCTAGGGTAATAGGATGCACGCGGTGTAGTTTTTCTCTAGCCTCGTTGCTGAGGCCTGTTATGTTTAGGAAATTAAACTCTTTGGAAATAGTGATTTGTTCGATTTTTTCCGATTTTGCAGCTTCTAGAGATTGCCTTTGAATATAGCCTGCGTATTTGAGCTGCAATTCAACTTGCGAATTGATTTCTGCTCCTAAATCTATGGCGATAGTAGGGAACTGTTCTATGAGGGTTTGATAGGTAAATTCTGGACGACAAAGAAGCTGCGCAAGGCTACTGCTTTTGCCCTGGATGGTATGATGGTTTTGAGATAGAATAGAGATTTGTTTTTTAATAGCTGCTTTTTTCTCAACGAGGCGCTGATACTGCTTTTGATTAATCAGACCCAAAGAGTATCCATATTCGCGCAAGCGAAGGTCAGCGTTATCTTGTCTTAGAAGAAGGCGATACTCCGCTCTACTTGTAAACATACGATAGGGTTCATCGAGTTCTTGAGAAATCAACTCGTCAATCATCACCCCAATATAGGCTTCTGATCTTTTTAAAATAAATGCAGGCTGATTTTTCACTTGTGTAGCTGCGTTGATCCCCGCAATAAGTCCTTGTGCTGCAGCTTCTTCATAGCCAGTTGTTCCGTTGATTTGGCCAGCAAAAAATAACCCTTTAATTTTTTTAGTTTCTAAAGTGGGATATAGTTGACCACTTCTTACAAAATCATACTCAATTGCATAAGCAGGACGCATAATTTCTGCTTTTTCAAGACCTGCAATGGTGTGCAGCATTTTCATTTGTACATCAGAAGGAAGAGAGGAAGAGATGCCATTTACATAGATTTCCTCTGTTTCTAATCCTTCTGGTTCTAAAAAGATCTGGTGACGTTCTTTATCGCCAAAACGAACAATTTTATCTTCAATCGATGGGCAGTACCTAGGTCCTACACCTTGAATAATTCCAGAATACATCGGAGATAGATGTAGGTTGTCGTGAACAATCTTTTTGGTTTCTTTGTTAGTGTATGTGATCCAACAAGGAATTTGGGCTAGTCCAGATGTTTTGGGAGGGTCATAAGAAAAATATACGTTCTCATGACCTGTTTGTGCTTCAAGCTGGGAAAAATCAATACTACGCTTATTGATGCGAGGAGGAGTTCCTGTTTTTAGGCGCCCTAATACAAAACCAAATTCCTCTAGCGTTTTAGAAAGACCCATGGAAGACTTATCACCGGCTCTTCCTCCTGGAAATTGCGTATGACCAATATGAATCAATCCTCGCATAAAGGTTCCAGAAGAGATGATTACGGTTTTTCCATAAAAAGCGATCCCTTCTAAAGTGGTAACCCCTAAGATGCGACCTTCTTCAACAATGAGTGTTTCAATATTGCCTTGTTTAATTTCTAGGAAGGGAGTTTTTTCCAGTCGATGCTTCATTAGTGAAGCGTAAGCAAATCTATCGCATTGAGCTCTTGGAGACCAAACTGCAGGCCCTTTAGATGCATTGAGCATACGGCGTTGGATAGCTGTTTGATCAGCTATCTTTCCCATGATACCACCTAATGCATCAATTTCTCGAACCATGTGTCCTTTCGCTGTACCTCCAATAGCTGGATTACAACTCATTTTGGCAATCGTGTCGAGTTGCATGGTAATAAGAAGAGTTTTTACTCCCATGCAAGCAGAAACATGAGCAGCTTCACAACCCGCATGTCCTGCTCCAATAACGATTACATCAAATACTTCAGGATATTTCCACATAGTTGATGGTATCTTTTAAGTTTTAGATACTTTTAAGATTTTTTATGACGATCGCGACGTCTTCTTTTTTTTCTTTTGTGCTTAGCAATTTTTGCGCGGCGCTTTTTCTTTACAGATGCCATAAAAAGAGATTTTCTCCCGTTTTTTTAATCAATTTAATTAAAAAATAAAGACCCAGCTTACAGCAAAGAGTGAAAAAAAGTAAAGCGTTAAAGTTTTTGTAAAAGACTTTTTAAAAGTTATTAAAAAAACTTTTTTAATTTGGGTTAAACGCAGCAAAAGCTTCTGCGTTGTCTGAGAGGTCAGAGTCGGTTCTTAAGGGGGAATAATTGACAAACTGCGCTAGTTCTTTGCGGTAAGTTAAATTTATATTACCAATAGCTCCATGTCGGTTTTTAGCAACGATTAGCTCTGCTTGGCCAGGCTTATCGTAAGGGTCATAATATTCACGGCGCAATAAAAACATTACAATATCACTATCTTGTTCAATACTGCCAGACTCTCTTAAATCGCTCATCATAGGTCTATGCCCTGTTCTTTCTTCTACCTTGCGAGAGAGTTGCGATAAGCAAAGAATGGGTAAAGAAAGTTCTCGTGCAAGTGTTTTCATCATACGAGAAATTTCAGAAATTTCATTTTGGCGGTTTTCTTGACCGCGAGAAAGACCAGATCCAGTAATGAGTTGCAAATAGTCAACGACTAAAAACTGAATATTATGGCTCTCTTTCATACGACGAGCTCTAGCTCTTAAGTCTGTAATTTTTAATCCAGGTTGGTCATCTATGATAACAGTAGCTTCCATCATAGAATTTACAGCAGAAACAATTCTTTGATATTCTGTGCCATTTAAAGAGCCTGTACGAATCTTATCGGAAGCTACTTCAGATTGACTGCAAATCATGCGATGCAATAATTGTTCAGCAGTCATTTCTAAAGAAAACACACCAACAGGCAATCCGGTTTTAAAGGCGACATTTTCTGCCATATTTAAAGCAAGAGCGGTTTTCCCCATAGCGGGCCTTGCTGCTAAAATCATCAGATTAGAAGCGGTTAAACCATTAATCATTTTATCTAAATCTATAAAATGAGAAGGAATGCCTGTGATTCCTAAATCTTCGGGTCCTTTTTTCTGATATCTTTCTTGCTTTTCTTGCAGCTCTTTTAGATAGGGGAGCTGCGCTTCAGAACGCACACCTGATAGTAAATCTTTAATAGAAACTCCAGCGCTTGGACTAGATGATTGGCTAATTAAAAAAAACTTCCCCTGGGCTTCATCTAATAAGACGCTAACATCACTTGGTTCATTTAAAGCTGCTTTTTCCACTTCTTGTGCAGCTACGACCATTCTTCTTAAGGTGGATTTACTGCGAACAAGATCTACATACTCTTCAATATAAGCAGAGCTACCAGCATATTGAGCTAATATTGTTAAGTGGGCAATTCCACCCACAGCTGAGAGTTTTTGCTGTCTTTTAAGCTCTTCTGCAATTAAGTGGATATCAGCTGGCTTGTCGTTACGGTAGGCAGTTTTTAAGACTTGAAAAATGATTTTGTGTTCTGTGAAATAAAAATCTGCCTCATCAAGGCTATCAGCTGCTACATTAAGGCTGTTAATATTGGTTAGCATAGAGCCTAGAACCATCATCTCTGATTCTTTAGAGTGAGGAGCTGATTTTATTTTGGGCAATGACTTTGACATACGAAACCTCAACTTGCAGTATCTGATATTTAGCAATATAAGAAAAGGCTGTGTTTTTAAAACACAGCCTAAGATCGGAAAGGGTGGGATTCGAACCCACGGTACCCGTGAGGGTACACGTCCTTAGCAGGGACGCGCCATCGGCCACTCGGCCACCTTTCCCTTAAGGGATGCTAGATAGTTTATATGCAAATAGATTTACAAGCAACTCTCAATCAATCCCATTTGATTCTAGAGGTTTTCCATTAAGGGCATTCCAATGGCTTGTATGTAAGGAACCATCGGGGTTTTGTACAACAATACAATGAACTGGAAGGTAGACAGAAGCGGTTTTTCGAATAGCAAAGTCTTCACCAAAAGCTGAGCTAGTAATTCTTTCAATTTGTGAAAGAGAATAACGCCTAGATATACAAATAGCTTGACGGTAGGGTTGCGTGACTAAACGCTCTTCAATTAGAGTAGATGGAGTAATTTTTAATTTAGGGTTTTCTAAATGCAGTCGATAACGCCCACCGTATTGTACAATCAATTTTTTACGACGACAGGTTTCAATGAGTGCATCGATTACATCTGTTTCTACATGAATATTTTTACGTAAATCCTCTCGATTGATCACGCCTCCTCTTTGAGCAATTGCATTGATGATTTTGAACTCACGGCGGTCTACATTTGCATTAATGCAATCAGCAAATCCATGTGTTTTATCCCAATCTTTAGCATTAACTACCATTTCTCCATCTGTTAAATCCCATAAGATGATCCCTTCTTTTGTTTTTGCATCAGATGCACTGTATTTAACCTCTAAAAGTAAATAAGGATAGAATTTCAAAGAAGGTTCGAGATATTGGTACTTAGGATCTTTAAGTAAAATCTTTTGCTGAGATTCCATAATTTGTTCTGCTGTATAGCGAATCTCTAGTGTATGAAAATGTCCTATGTTTAATACATCTTCTACTTTGTTTTTCCAATCGGGTTTGTTATAAGAGGTCCACCATAGACCATAGACAAGAGCTCCTAGACTAAATAAACTAAATATAATACGCATCTATTTCTCCTTACCTACCCATTTGTTAATGATATATCAAATTTTATAAAATAATGTAACGAATTGGATAATTTTCATCTATTATGAGGGGAGGTTGAATAGTTTTCTAGATTCAAAACCAATAAGCGTTTTTAATCTAAATAAACTGAAGAACTGCATATCTGCATTTCTAATATTCTATCTTCAAAATCTTATAATTTTTTATAATATGATTCCTAATTTAAAGTTGTCGTTAATATTCTGTGTCTTTATTAAAATCTAAATTTTAGAGCTGACCTGCCCCCAAATTTCGCCCATTTTAAAATAGACTAATTATTGGTTTTTAAATTTATTCTTCATCAAATACATTAGCAAACTTGCTCCCTTAAAAATTCAATAGGTGTTTTATATCCTAAAGCTCTTAATGTGTCCATTCTCCATTGGTCTTCCTGGAGGAATATACTCCAGGATTATTCCTTTTCCATCTACCCATTTACAAATTGCTTCGGAGGTATATTCAGGTCCATTATCAACTTTAAGTATCTGGATGGTTTGTTCCTCAGTAAATCGACTGTTCGCTATCGGATTCTTGCTCCTTGTTTAAAGGCGTCCATTTTAGCATGGATCAACTTTTGGGGAGCAGGTCAATAATGTCTATGCCTTTTTCTCATTTTGAGTTCTCTAACTAGCAGAAATCAAATAGTAGCAAGATCACGGGAAGAATTTAGAAAATGCGTTACTTCTAGATCGCTAACAGGTTCAAAGTTATGATAAAAATCAGAGATTTTTGCGAAAAAGGAAGGAGAAAACAAACATGAGATTTGTACTTCTTTTGAGATCTTTGCAAGGGATGAATGACTGGCGATAGGGACCGCTAGATGAATGCTGGCGACTTGTAATTTTTTTAACGCTTGTATAGCTACTTGCATGCTAGATCCTGTAGCCATGCCATCATCTACTAAAAGGATCTGTTTTTGGTAGAGCAAACGCTCAGAGATATGGTAGGATTTAGCTTGTCTTGCTAAATGGATTTTTTGACTTTCAAGCTCTTTTCTTATGTAGTCATTAGGAATATCAAGAATGCCAATCAAATCTGCATTTAACAATTCTATCTCTTGTTCTGCAATAGCACCTAAAGATAGGGTAGAGTTTTGAGGAGATCTAATTTTACGAACTATAAGGGTATGAAAAGGAAGATGTAATAGCTGAGCCATTTCAAAAGCAATAGGCATACCTCCATAAGATAACCCGAGCACAATGGCATTTGAGTGATTTTGATAGCTTACTAGATATTTTGCTAACTGATTTCCTGCATCTTGCCTATTATTAAACATCATTAATACAACTTTGAAGAAATATGAAAATATGATTTTTATGCTATTTCCATGCAAGTTAAATCTAACCTAAACCAAAAAAAATATTTAGTTTAAATTGAATTTTTCCTAAGAGAGTAACCAAGTAAGATCTTGTTGCAGAAACTCATCAAATGTAGAACACAGCTTCTGGTAAGAGGTTTGATCATTTCTCCGATAAATATAACCTATACAATGAGTGTCATAGATACTTACTTGAGTGTGACATAGATCAGAAGAGGGGATGCAGAGTTTATTTATAAGATTTCCTATTTTTTTTTTGATTTCTATAAATGGGGAGGCAAACATGACGAGAAAAAATTCGTCCTTAGACTGAGTCTTATAAAAAATAGGGGTATGAGTATAATCTGCATTGATTGCTTTAAGCATCATGTTGAAAAGCATCTTTAGTATAGAAGGCATGAGCAAGGTTTGGCTTAAAGGAGGGGTAAGTGAATAGAAGAAATTTTCTAATAAAAATTTTTCATGAGAAGAGAGCTCTTTAAAAGAGCTACAAAGCTCATGGAAAACCTCTTGTTGTTTAGAAAGAATACCTCCATTGAAGTCGCGAATGCCCCCTTTGAAAATACGATTTAGTTCAGAAGAAAGGAATTGACGAGCCTTAAACAGATCAATAGAAAATCTACGTAAAAATGGGGCTTTATTAAGAGCTATATAGAAGATATTTGCTTCTTTTTGATACTTTTTCCTAAGTAACCCTGCAGATTTAACCTCTAACCTCTCAATTTTAATGGAGGTATTTGCTTTGTCAAATAAATGGATAATGTCTGGAGAGGAATTATTAAGAACTCGTAGTAAAATCACGGTAAATGTGAGCTGATGTTTTGTTTGGGTATTAAAAGAGATAGTGACTTGAGGTAGATCATTAACATATTTTAGTTGACGGCTGAGCAGTACAATACTTCGCATGATTTCTTCTTCATTACGAGGCATTAAAATGGGATGAATGATGCTTTCTATATTCTCTTTTAATTCTCGATTCAAACTTTTACGCAGCTCTTTAATTTCATCAATCGTAAATGGAGTATTATCTTTTTTCTCAATTTCTAGATAGAAAAGGCGAATGGGGTCATGGGTTCTACGATCAAGAACAAAAGAGTTTTCTACTTTGGAAATATTAGGCAAACAATGGCGAATAGCTTCTAATATATGACGCTCTTCAAATAGCTCGCTTTCTTTTAATACATTAATACCACCAATAATACCTAGGACAGGTTTATTTTCTTGAGCGGAGTTAGAAGAGAGATAAGCGCGGAAAATTTTCAAACTTAAGTGTCTTTTTTCAGGATTTTTATCAAGTTGATAGAGTAAATTTTTTCTAAATAAATACTGAAAAGAAACTAAGCGGATTAAATGGCATAATTCTCTAGCTGCGGTAAATCGACTGCCAAATAAAAAAGAATAATATCTAATTTCTTCAAAAATATCTCGATCAAAAATTTTTGCTTTCTGTTTTAAAAAAGGAGCGAATTTGAGTTGTATACGAGAAATCTTTTTTTCAGCATTCAGTTGTAAAAACAAGCTATGCATCAAATTAAACATACTACCATCGAGCTCTTTAGTAGAACGATTTAAAGAAGAGGCGATATTCTCTTTAATCATAAAGCATTTTTGCTCGGTAGATAAGTTTTTAATCGAAATCACTTGGCGAGCATATTTCACAGCTAAAATATTCAAACGGATCTCTTTTTGAAGGCTGAGTACATTGCTTTTTAAAAGCATCAAATCATTGCTATCTACTATATCTATATAAATTTGATGAAAATAAAAGGATTGTTTGGGAGAGCAATGAAAAATAATGTTTGCGCCACAAGAACAAGAGATATTTAAAAGTTTTCCAGGAATTAACCATCGACTTAAAATATCGCCGAAATATCTCCCTATACCTGTTGTAAATTCAGAAGCACAGATTAAATTCATTTTAATAGAGCAGGGTGCGGTGCGAGAATCATCCCAAGAGATAAACGGTTGGTTTTTCCTAAGTTCTAAAATCATAGAACGTAATTTTTCTTGCGAGGGATTTGTCAGAAGAGCTCTCATGAATTCATCGGGTAAAACTTTTTCTAAAGATTTGCTAATGAATTTGGAGAAGAGATCAAGATTTTCTGCATCTTTTTTATCAGGATCTACTACAATTTTTATATAATCGCTTAAAATACAGTGGTTTTTCATAACATCAGAATTAGGATCTGGATATAGGAGCATATTCATTTTTTCTATTTTTTTAGTTTGAAGGTATCGGCAGTAACAGCCGATCTCCCCATAGCGGTATATTCAAGCGGGGATTTATGATGTAAACAAAGTCCACATGATATAAAGGAATAAGAGGCATTTCTTTTAAGAAAAGTTCTTCAGCTTCTTCTAGGGTACGGAAGCGTGTTTCACCTTGCTCATAAAAAGAACGATTAAGTAGTTGAACATATTCTGGATTTTCCCAGTTTATGAAGTTCTTTGCATAGGTTCTATATTTGAATCTTTCAAGAATGCTCATGGGATCATAATATACTGCACTCCAAAGAGTATAACACATGAAGTAATCTTTATGTGTTAACTTATCCATAATGACTCTAGAATCCAAAGATTCTATCTTAATGAAGATGCCCAGAGCATCTAACCATTGCTGTTGGATGGCTTGCATAACTTTACTCGTTACAGAAGAAAAGGATTGATAATAGAGAGTAACTGGTTCAAAAGCCTCTTTGGTAATTCCCATCTCTGCCATTGCTTCTTCTAGTAAAATCTTAGCCTGATCTACATCATTGTCTTTAAAAAAAGAACGGTCGCGATGTTGTTTTAATAAAGGGGGGATCATATTTGTTGCAATAGAGCTTGCTTGGTAGACAATATTTTCAACTAGTTGTTGACGATTAATGCTTAAGCTAAAAGCTTTTCGGATTTTAGGATGGTGAAAAGGTGCTTTGCCCGTATTAAAAGCAATAATCATAGTAGTGGCAGTTGGTTCTCTAGAAATTTTCCACTTTTTCCCTAAATCGGGGATTGCCTCTAAAGGAATAGAAGTAAGAGAATCTCCAATGATGTCAACTAAACCCTTTTCAAACATTTGTAGAGTGGTTGTATCATTTTCAACGATGTGAAATATAATTTTTTCTGGGTGTACATCTTCTGTTTTTCGATAATGAGGATTAGAGGCAGCAATAATTTCATCTCCCTGTTCCCATTTTTCTAATACAAAAGGGCCATTACATAAAAAGTTAGGACCTATCTTGTGAGTCCAATTAGGGTTTTCTCGGTCATTTTTGATATTTACAGGAGAAAAGACACAAAAGGAAAGCAAATTAATTAGATAAGGAGTGGGTTGTTCTAAAGTAATTACCAATGTTTTTGTATCTATTGCTTTAATCCCCACTTCGTCAAGAGATACAACTCCTTTTTTTGCTAAATCTGCATTTTTTATTGGATAAAATAATTGAGCATTCACAGAGGGGAAATTAGGATCTAAAATATCTTTCCAGGATTGCTCAAAATCATAAGCGGTAACTGGGGTATTATTAGACCAAACCGTATCTCTTAAGTGAAAAGTATAAATCAGTTGATCATCTGATACTTCATACGATTCTGCTTGGGCTAGTTTAAAGCTTTGGTTTGGATAAAGTTTTACAAGTCCTTCAAAAAACAGAGAATGCATTTGCGAGGAATACCAATCTCCTCCTTTACGAGGATCCATTGTTTTTGGTTCTGCTTTCATATTTAAATGAAGTACTTGATCTGACTGCTCTGGATTCTGATGTTTAATGAAAAAAAAAGTTAAAAAAACAATAATAGATAGAAAAAATAGGATCTTTTTCATAGCAGATATCCTTAATGGACGTATCTAAAAAAAAGCGAGCATAATCTTTTATAAGATTATTTGTAAATCATAAAGATGTAATTTAATTTTAACTAAGGGTGGATTCAAAATAAGATTTGTCAATATTGGAAAGTTAATTTAATCTTCTTAAGATTTTTTTAAAAAAAGAAAGATTTTTAGCTGTATATCAGAGACCTGAGTGAAATTTTTTTAGATTTATATGACCAGAGTATATAAAAGTTTTTACAGAGTTCTGAAATGTTTAAAGGGTTTTTATGAAAAATTTATTTGTGTTTTTTTTATCAATACAGATCTTAAATGCATTACCCACTTCATTAACTATTGAAGAGAATCAGAAAGTTCTCAAAGAACTTCCCTTTGATAACCAACAAGATTTTGAAGATGCCCACCGAGGCTTTATAGCTCCTCTACCTAATAATGGAATAATTGAAAATGCAAATGGACAGATTATATGGAATTTAAAGACATACGATTTTTTGGAAAATTCATCAATTCCAGATAGTGTGAATCCCAGTTTATGGCGTCAAGGGCGACTTTTATCTAAAGCAGGTTTATTTCAAGTGGCCGATCGAATTTATCAAGTAAGAGGTATTGATCTTTCGAACATGACCATTATTGAAGGAAAAAAAGGGCTCATTATCATAGATCCATTGGTTTCTATAGAAACAGCTAGAGCTGCTTTAGAACTCTATTATCAGCATCGCCCGAAAAGGTTAGTAAAAGCTGTTATCTATACACATAGTCATATTGACCATTTTGGAGGAGTTCGAGGGGTTATTACCCAAGAAGAGGTTCAAAAAGGTGCGGTTAAAATCTTTGCCCCACAGGGATTTACTCAAGCTGCTTTAGATGAATCTATCATGACTGGCAATGCGATGGCAAGAAGAGCTAGTTACATGTATGGAAATTTACTAAAACCGGGGATTGATGGACAAGTAACATCAGGGCTTGGTCTTACTACATCTGTAGGGGAAATTTCCCTTATTTTACCAACGGATTTCATTGTAAAAACAGGCGAGAAGAAAACCATTGATGGTATTCGCTTTGTTTTTATATCTGCTCCCAATTCGGAAGCCCCTGCTGAAATGCTTTTTTATTTGCCTGACTTAAAAGCGCTCTGTGCAGCAGAAGATGCAACGCATACTATGCATAATTTATATACATTGCGAGGAGCCAAAATGAGAGATGCAAAAGCATGGGCTCATTATTTGAATCAGACAATGGAAATGTTTGGAGAAAAAGCTGAAGTGGTTTTTGCACAACATCATTGGCCCATCTGGGGTAAAGATAGGGTGGTTGATTTTCTTGAAAAACAACGAGATTTATACAAATATATGCATGATCAATCGCTGTATTTGGCAAATCAAGGGTATACCATGTTAGAAATTGGTGAAATGATTAAACTTCCCAAAGAACTCAGCCAAGAGTGGTATAATCGCGGTTATTATGGAACTCTTAACCATAATGCAAAGTCTGTTTATTGCTTTTACTTAGGATGGTTTGATGGAAATCCTTCAACGTTGCACCAGCTTCCTCCTTTAGAAACTGGTCAAAAGATGGTAGAATACATGGGCGGAGCAGAGGCAATCCTAGAGAAAGCACAAAGAGACTACGATCAGGGAAACTATCGTTGGGCAGCACAAGTGTTGAATCATCTAGTCTTTGCCGAACCTTCTAATCAAAAAGCAAAAGATTTTCTTGCAAATATACTAGAGCAGCTCGGTTATCAATCAGAAAATGGCCCATGGCGAAACTTTTATCTAACAGGGGCGCAAGAGCTGCGAAATGGAATGCAAAAAAACACTTTGGTTCCAGGAGTTAGTCCAGATATCATTAAAGCTATGCCAACTGAGTCTTTATTTGATTATCTTTCCATCCAATTAAATGGACCACGTGCAGCAGATAAACAAATCGCTATTTATTTTGAACTACCAGATTTAAAAGAAAAATATCTACTCCAAGTAAAAAATGGAGTTTTGAATTATTTTACCAATCGAACAATTAAAGCAGATGCCTCAATACGCATGAGGCGATCTGATTTTGATCAAATTATTTTAGGTACGCTAAAAGTTAAAGAAGCTGAAAAGACAAAAAAAATAACCGTCAAAGGAGATCGTCAAATATTAGAAACCTTTTTATCTCTTTTTGATACTTTTGATTTTTGGTTCAAAATAGTTGAACCTCAAGAAGAAAATTCTTTGCATAAATAGATGAGGAAATTACTTATTCTATGCTATTTGACCTCTACTTTGCACGCAGCCAAGCAAAATAATGCAGTTCAAGACTTTATTGAGCCTCTAAGACGTTTTGATATTCGATGGGAATACGATCAGCTTTTTGAAGGTTCACATAAAAATACGCTTAAAGCTAGAACAGAGATTCCTTATTTTTTTGAAAATCAACGGCAAATTTCTGCTCGTCTTGATCTTCGCTACGCTTAGCTAAACCAAGGAAAAAACCGAAATGGTTTAGATGATATTCTTTTTCATCGTTTGATTATTTTCCTGTTTATGGGAAATGGACATTAACTTTTGGAGGACAGGTGATTTTCCCTCAGCAACACCATCTGTTTTAGGAGCTGGCAAATACCAAGCTCTGCCCACGTTCAGTATCAAATATGATCTGGCTAGTTGGGTGAGAGGAGTTTGGGCAGCTCTTTTGATTAGACAAGCTTTCAGTTTTGCAGGACAATCAAATAGGAGCTCTATTAGTCAGACCTATATCCAGCCTATTCTTAATATCAATTTGCCTAGAAAATGGTTTCTTTATTTTGATCCTAAAATTAAATTTAACTGGATCACGCATAAATGGTTTGCTCCTTTTAGTATGAAGATTGGAAAATTGATTACCTCAGAAATTATTTTCTCTGTAGCGTATAGAAGAGCAATTATTCACAGTTTTCCACTCTATCGACAAGAAGTGGAGACTCGGATTGGTTTTTTCTTTTAAATATAAAAAACAAATTGCAATTCCTTAGATTCGCTTTTCAATCCATTCATCGCTATAACCTTTTTCTTTATAGATAATATACGTAGTTGAATCCTAAGTCTAGGATTCTCGATTAGATTAATAGCAAAACTTCCAAAAGAAGTTTACAAGAAGATAAAAATCTGATGCTCTGACTTAGCTTATGATAATATATTGTACTAAAAATTAACTGCTGCAGGTTCTTCTAAGATAGGTTTCTTTAAACGCTCTATTTGCTCTTTGTATGGTTTTTTATAAACATAATGTTATATCAATTCTGCATATTGATAAAGTTACATACAAAGATCGCAGTGTTGAAGTGTAAAAAAAATAACACATCTTAATTCCATATTAAGATGTGTAATTTAAGAGAAAAATTATTCTTTCATGGTTAGAAGAAACTCAGCATTACTACCGGTTTTCTTAAGACGGCCAAGTAGTAAGTTCATGGCATCTAAGGGAGCTAGATCCGCTAATGCTTGACGCATAACATAAATTTTTTCAAGCTCTTCTGGATGATATAAAAGCTCTTCTTTACGAGTTCCACTTTTAATCAGGTCAATAGCTGGCCATACTCGACGATCGGCTAAGCGTCGATCTAGAACTAGCTCCATGTTTCCGGTTCCTTTGAATTCTTCAAAGATTACCTCATCCATACGAGATCCAGTATCAATCAATGCAGTTGCAATAATTGTTAAAGAGCCGCCTTCTTCTATATTTCTTGCTGCACCGAAGAATCTTTTTGGTTTATGCAAAGCATTTGCATCAATTCCTCCTGTTAAAATTTTACCAGAATGAGGCTGAACTGTATTATAAGCACGCGCTAAACGGGTTAAAGAATCTAAGAGAATCAATACATCATGACCATATTCAACAAGACGTCGTGCTTTTTCAATGACCATTTCAGCGATTTGAACGTGTCTTTCAGGAGGTTCGTCAAAAGTAGAGGAAATAACCTCTCCTTTGACGCTACGAATCATATCAGTAACCTCTTCTGGGCGCTCATCAATTAATAAAACCATTAGGAATACTTCTGGATGATTGACAGCAATAGAATTGGCGATAGTCTGTAAAATCATGGTTTTTCCAGTGCGAGGTGGTGCTACAATAAGTCCTCTTTGCCCTTTTCCAAAAGGAGCTGTTAAGTCAAGAACTCGTGGACTGAGTTTTTCCTTACCACATTCCATCACAAGGCGAGCATCGGGATAAAGAGGGGTAAGGTTTTCAAATAAAATACGGTCTCTTGCTTTTTCAGGAGGTTTATTGTTAATTTTTTCTACTTTTAGCAGAGCAAAATATTTTTCCTTTTCTTTAGGAGAACGGATGGTTCCATATACCGTATCTCCTTTCTTTAAATCAAAGCGACGAATCTGTGCTGGTGAAACATAGATATCCTCAGCAGAAGGAAGATAGTTATAATTAGGAGAACGTAAGAAGCCAAATCCATCCGGCAGAATTTCAAGAACTCCTTCTCCTACCAAAACCTCTTGAGGTTTTTCAGACAAAAACTTTACGATTTCAAAAACTATCTGAGATTTTGTAAGTGCGCCGAGATTTTTCAGACCAATATTGCGTGCAAAGAGCGTAAGTTGGTCCATATTCATTCTTTGAAGATCAGCTATTTTCGTAATCGACTCGACGGGAGTGGTCATAGAAAGAGAAGAATTATTTTGTTCTGGGTCCTGAAACCCTTGAGTGGTATCTTCGTTTGTCATTGAAGTTGAGGCTCCTTCGTTAAATTGCCTATAAATTTTATTGAGTGGTTAGCAATGAATATAATTTAGTCACTTGATCTCTCAGACATGCTAAACTTTCATTGTTTTTAATCACGTAGTCAGACTTTTTTGCTTTATTTTCAGGATTGATTTGTTGAGCCATGCGTTGCTCAAATTCTCTTATTGTTTGATGTGTTTGTTTGATGAATCGCTCTTGGCATATGGATAGATCAGCGGTAACTGTAATGACAATATCAAATTCGTCTTGTTTAAATAGCTCATATAGTAAGGGAATCTCAGCTACAAATAAAAGGTATTTACCAGCTTGCCTAGCATGTTGATATTCTTTTTCAATTTCAGCATACACAACAGGATGAATTAATGCTTCTAAGGCTTTTAAAAGCTTTAGATCAAGAAAAGCTTGTTGTGCGATTTTTTTTCTATTTAAAGAATTATTTTCAACAATGTTTAAACTAAATAATTGGATTACCTTTTGCCCAATTACACTGTCTGGTACTAGTAAGTTATGGACAATCTTATCAGCACTTACAACAAAAGCACCCAAGTCTTTAAATAAATGGCATACAGTTGTTTTTCCAGAGGATAAACCACCAGTTATAGCTAGCTTTTTCAATTTTAGCATTCACTCCAATTTTTTCCAATAGCAATATCTACTACTAAAGGAACTTTTAAAGACATGACATTCTCCATAATCTGCTTTACTTCCTTTCCTAGTAATACAATGTCTTGATCTAAAGCTTCAAATAAGAGCTCGTCATGTACTTGTAAGATCATTTTAGCTTTTTTAGAAGATCGTTTTAAATAATTATCTACCTGGATCATTGCTATTTTAATCAAATCCGCAGCACTTCCTTGAAGGGGCGTATTAATAGCTAATCTTTTTCCAAATGCTCGAACAGAGGGGTTTTTATTGTGGATTTCTGCAATAGGACGCTGTCGACCAGTAATGGTTACCACTTTACCTGTTTTGCGCGCAGTTTCTTCACAAAATTCAATAAAATCCTTTACTTTTTGGTAGCGTTGAAAATAAGTGGCAATAAAGGTTTCTGCCTCTTTGTAAGAAATATTAAGATCTTGAGATAAGCTAAAAGCTTGTTTCCCATATAAGATTCCAAAATTAACGGCTTTTGCTTGATAGCGCATAGTGGGAGTTATTTCAGAAATAGGTACCCCAAAGACTAACGAAGCGGTATAACTATGAATATCTTCTTGATTATTGAATGCTTGAATCAAAGTAGGGTCTTCTGAGAGATGAGCTAAAATCCTTAGCTCAATTTGTGAATAATCAGCTGATAAGAAACTATAGTCGAGTTCTTGAGGTTCAAATGCCTGACGAATCTTTTTTCCTTCTTCTGTTCGAACTGGAATATTTTGTAGGTTTGGATTTTGACAAGATAGACGGCCCGTTGCTGCTGTAGATTGGTTAAATGTGCAGTGAATCCGTTTTGTTACAGGGTTTATTTGCAGAGGTAATGAATCGGCATAAGTAGAGCGCAGTTTTTCAAGAGTACGGTATTCTATGATTTTTTTAATAATAGGGTATTTTTCTTTAAGTGTATCTAGCACATCTATAGATGTAGAATAACCTGTTGTTGTTTTCTTAGGAGGTTTGATTTGTAATTTCTCAAATAGAACAGAGCTTAATTGTTTAGGCGAATTCAAATTGAATTTCTGACCTGATAGTTCATAAATTTGTTGCTCAAGATGTAAAATCTTAGAAGACAGGGCAAGGGATGTTTTTTCTAAAGTTTTTATATTTACATAAACACCATTGCGTTCCATTTTTGCAAGAACAAAAATTAAAGGGATTTCTATTTCTGCAAATAAGATAAACAAGCCTTGTTCCTGTAATTCTGTTTCTAATTGTTCTTTTAATTGCAGAGTGCAATCCACATCTTCACAGCAATAATCCTTTATCAAATCAAGAGGAACATCTAGCATGGATATTTGTTTTTTTCCCTTACCTATTAAACTCTCAATGGGTATTTTTTCTCTGCCTAATCGTTGCAACGATAACTCATCAAGACTATGTCTTTGTGTATTAGGATGTAACAAATAAGAGGCTAAAATGGTATCAAAATGAATCGATTGTAAGGAGATGTTCTCGTTTTTTAGTACATGCAGATCATATTTGATATTGTGGCCAACAAAACCCATTTCTTTTTTTTCTAAAAGAGGTTTAATTTTTTCAAGAATAACTTCTTTACTTAAAAATCCATTTAAAGAGACATACCAAGCATGTCCTGGCTGAATACCAAATCCAATCCCTACGAGTTGAGCTAACATAGGGTGTACATGCGTTGTTTCTGTATCTATGCAAATCTTTGTTTCTTTTTCCAATTTTTTAAGTAGCTGTTCTAGGGATTCTAAATCATTGACTAAGCAGTAATTTTTCTTAAGAGCTACTATGTCAAGAGGCAGCTCTTTTAATAAAGAAAGAAAATGCATCTCTTGAAAAAAACGTTTAACTTTTGGAACGCTAGGGTGTTTAAGCTGAAAAAAAGAGGTTTGAGTAGGGATTTCAATTTGTATATCAATTCTTGCAAGTTGCTTACTCATCAAAGCAACCTCTTTTTGTTGAATAAGGGTATCTCCTTTTTTCCCTTTGATCTTACTAGAATTTGCTAAAATCTCTTCTAAGGAGCCATATTGATTGAGTAACAAGGATGCCGTTTTTGGCCCAAAACCCTCTAACCCGGGAATGTTGTCAGAGGTGTCTCCTGTTATAGCCAGAAAATCAACAATTTTTGCAGGCTCAACTCCATATTGATCTTTTACTTTTTGTTTATCGATTAATAGGTTGTCTTTGTGTAAATGAATGATATGGATTTTTTCTGAAACAAGTTGGCACAAATCTTTATCACTCGAACAAATAAATACTTCAGAGCCTTCTTTTTCAGCCCATTTTGCAATACTTCCTATTGTATCATCTGCTTCTATTCCCTCTATTGATAAAAAAGGAATTCCTGAAATTTCACAAAAGTATAAAACCCTTTGTAACTGCTCCACTAAATCTAGCGGCATAGAAGTGCGATGACTTTTATATTCATTATAGATCTTGGTTCGTGATCTTTTGTTGTCTGGGCCATCAAATACGCAGATTAAATAATCAGGAGAGAAATCTTTGATTAATTTATAAACAGAACGAATGAATCCATATAATGCATGGGTGGATTCTCCGTTCAAATTGGTCATAGGAGAAATGGCATAATAGGCTCGAAACAAAAGATTAACAGCGTCTATAATATAAATTTTATTCATGAATATAAAAAACCCTTCCTAAAATAGGGAGGAGATAAGAAGGGTTAAAGAAGTTGTCCTGGTTGATAAAGATAGAGAAATTTACCTTCTAATTCTGGATAAAGAGAATGAGTTTTAGGAGAAAATAAATTACTCATTTTTTCTATAAAAGAATATCTAGCTTGGGATAGCTCTGATAGAAAGTTATAAGCGATTTGTATGGTCATTACTTGATAAGATTCTAAGTTTGCTTGGCTGGCAAGTGCTTCTAGTGCTTCATTATAGTTGCTATTTGCAACGTCTATATAGCCATATTCCAATGCTTCTTCAGATATAAATACATGAGCGCCATAATCGGAAATGAGCTTTTGCTTGTTCAAAGAGGGGCGTGCTGATGTAACAAGATTTACAAATTGCTTATACATGGCAGAGATTAAGTTCCGATAAGAAATATCTTCATCTGCTTTCCAAGGTCTAAAAGGGTTTAATGCATCCTTATCTTTACCTTGTGTAATTGTCAAAGCCTCTACTCCATAGCGTTGCATCAAAGTAGAGAAGTTGAAAGCTGGACCAAAACGTACCCCAACAGATCCTATAACACTGGTAGAAGAGGCAAATACCTTATCTGCAGCGCAAGCAATATACATGCCACCAGATGCACATAATCCATCTACGTACGCGTAAACAGGTAGCTTATGTTTTTCTTTGAAGGCCATTATGGCGCGATAAATTCCATCTGAATCTGTTACAGCTCCTCCTGGAGTATCTATGTGAAGTAAAACCGCCTTTACCCGATCATTTTGTAATACCCCTTCTTGGGCATCGAGTAATAAAGAAGTAATTTTCTCTGTAGTGAGATTTTTCACTCCTATTATTCCAGAGATGTCTAATTTTAATATGACTGCAGAAGTAGGGCTTAGTAGCTGCCTTTGTCCTTTAGCATCGGGACTAAGCAAAAGCGTGCTTCTTTCTGGTTGTATATAGGGGGAGGATAAACTGATTAAACCAAATAGGAGAAGCATAAAAGCTGTAAAGAAACCGATAAAAACAGCAAAAGAACGAAAAAAGGAACGGATAGTAGAAACTATAATCGATTCTCTAGGGTAGTGCATTTTTTTATCTCCAATATGATATTATGGGTTCTTGAATCTTAGAGAAATATAGCTTTTTGATCCAGCTTTTCACCTTGTCTAAGAAAATTGCATAGAGTATATACTAGGATTTACTTTTTTATAGAGCAATAGACATGATTAGTTTTTCTTTTGCAGATTTGCAACGATTTTGGTGGTTAGAAATTATAATTTATCTTGGGCTGCTAACTTTTATCAGTTTTTTTCTCAAGAAAACCCTCAAGAAAATAGCGAAACGTTTCCCTATAGATCGATGGAAGGGAAGGGTTGATACGATTTTTTACTTACCCAGTTCTCTTTTTCTATGGGTTTTTGGTGTTTGTTTAATTGTTTCTCTTGTGGCGGTTCATTTTCAGCTCCCCCTTGTCTATACGTATAGTTATTCCTTTTTTAAAACAGCTGTTATTTTTACCCTAGCTTGGATATTTTTGCGCTGGAAAAAAGAAATAGAAAGAGATCTCATTTATTTTAAGCATACTATCAAAAAAATCGATATGTCACATGTGCATATGATAGGTCGATTAATTTCTATTGCGGTTATTTCTATATTTTTGCTGATCATCTTACAAATTTGGGGACTAGACATGGTCCCTCTAATGGCGTTTGGAGGAGTAGGCGCTGCAGCTTTAGGATTTGCAGCTAAAGAGGTTATTGCCAATTTTTTTGGAGGCATGATGCTTTGGATCAATCGTCCTTTTGTGTTAGGCGATTACATTTCCTTGCCCGATCGCGGAGGTTTAGAAGGAGTTATAGAGGAAATAGGTTGGTATTTAACCGTAGTAAGAGATAAGGATAAGCGATTAGTCTATTTACCCAATGCCATTTTTTCTACGATCTCTGTCGTTAATACATCGAGAATGAGTCATCGACGTATTCAAATTACGGTAGGTATTAGGAAAGAGGATTTTGCGAAGCTAGAAGAATTAACAAAAACCTTAAAAGAGGTGTTTGAAAAACACCCATCAGTAGATGCTTATTTACCAATTAATGTCGTTTTCTCCTCTTTCGGAGCTTACTCATTAGAGTTGTTTATAGAGGTTTATTCTAAGGAGACCAGGTATAAACAGTTTTTACTAGTAAAACAAGAAGCTTTATATCTTTTGTATAAGACAATCCAGCAAATGGGTATTCAGGTACCTAACCCCATAATGGTTATTAAAAAATGATTTAAGAGCTATTTTGTTTGATAACTAATAGTTGTCTTTTAAATAGTTCTATAAAAGCTAAAAGACCGAGTGTTATGAACAATAAATATAAATAAGAAGGGAATCGATAGCCTATAGCTAGCCCGATTAAAATAAAAAACTGCAGAGCTGTGGATACTTTGCCCCATCGAATTGATTGGAAGTGATATCCTGCCCAAGCAGAGCGAAAACTTAAATAGAGGCCAAATAAACACAAGAAAAAATCACGTGAAACAATCGCACAGGCTTGCCAGATAGGTAATCTTTTTTCCATCAACAAAATAGATAAAATAAAAAACACAAAAAACTTATCCATGGCGGGATCTAGAATAGCCCCAAGTCTTGTAACAGCTCGACGTTTGCGTGCTAAGTAACCATCTACGATATCGGTTAGCATGGCTAGAATAATAGCAGTGATACGCATAGGGATGCTTTCATATAGAAATAAAAATGCTAAAGGAGCTCGTAAAAGTGATAAGCCATTTGATAAACCAATCATAATTAGATTTTTTTGGACTCGTTTTTACTTAAATCTAGTTCTAGTTTGTAGAGGGGGTCGTCTTTTGGACCCTTTTCCATTGCTTATACCAAATTCTTGCAATTACCGTCACACCAAAAACTATCAATACAAAAATATTGGCAGTTTTAAAGTGTTCCCATATAACTGTATAAAATTGACTGAAACTGTAAAATAAATAAAAGCAAATCCCGCTCCAAATAAGGCAGGCAAAAGCATCCATAAAAATGAATTGAAGAAAATTAAAACGACTCATTCCAGAGGACATAAAAATGCAGTTGCGTACTCCAAAAGGGATAAAACGCCCAATGAGAAGAGTTAAAAATCCATACCTTTCATAAAAATTTCTGATTTTTTCCATTCGATTTAAATGAAAGATCGATTGAAACCACTTAAATCTAGATAGCTGAGAGCCAAAAAGACGCCCCATCCAATAAGCACACCAAGCAGAAAAATAACAACCAAGGATAACACTTATCAATAGATGCCAGGTATGCTCAGGCAGAATGGTAGCAGCGATAAAAGCACTGAGTAAAATGAGCAAATCTGTACTTAACGGTATATTAAAACCAGCTAAAATAATCCCTACAAATACATACCAATGTGCATTGTGGGCATGACGCGTAATAAGTTCTAACAAATATTCCATAGTCTTCCCTTATATCACACTTTCCATTAATTGGATATTTGTTCAAACAAAATATAGATAAAAACCCTTGAGCTAATAGCTTGTGTGAAAAAAAAAATTATTATATTCCAATAAAGAATATCCTTTAAAAGAGAGGGGAGACATGTTCTTAAAAAGATATAAAAAACTCATTGCTTTAAGCTCTGTTATTCTCATTTCTTGTTTTTTATTACTAGCCATTTATGGAAAAGTATTTCACCCTTCTGAAAAACTCAAAAAGTTAGAGTATTGGGTTAGTTTTTTTGAAATATTTTTTATCTCATCTCTTTTTATATATAGATATAATTGGTATATTTGGGTGATTACAGCTCTAATTTTTGCTTCTTTTGCTGGGTATTCTATTTTTTGGTATAGCATTAAACTTCCTTGTGCTTGTATGGGGACGCTAATTCCACATGCTTCTTTGCTGTATTTTTTTTTAGATCTTATCTTTTTTGTTCTTAGCTTAAGTGTGACTTATCTTTTACAAGTAAAACGTTCTGCTCTTTATTTTTGGGCTTTTTTGGGATGTATCTTTTTTTTAATAGGATATGCTTTTGCAGAAAAAGTTTACCAAAAATTTATTCTATTATAAGAGGACCCTGGAAGAATTTAGCAACTGTTTTAGAGGGGTGTTTTTGTTGTATACAACATGATTTTGATCATTTACCAGATGTTTTACAAACACAAGTGGGTTATACAGGTGGAGATATAAAAAATGCTAGTTATGAAATGGTTTGTTCAGGAAAAACCGGACATGTAGAAGCTGTTCAAGTGTTGTATGATTCAAGGAAAATTAGCTATAAAAACTTTTGGATTTTTACTAGTATCATATTGATCTGACAAAATCTGATGGACAGTTTTCTTGCATTGGTTCGCAATATCGACCAACTATTTTTTATCAATCTGAGCTTTCGGTTTTCTAGAAGACAACTAATTCTAAACTTTTCTTATTTTAGTTTTTTTTCAAACGAAGATTATACAATATTAATAGGTCTTTTTTACACTATTTTTTTATCTTATATTACTCATTCTTAACTAATTAAACTAAATATTATAGGTTTACAGCTCTGTAGAGGACAATTTTTTTCTAATCCACTCAAAACACACCTACAACGCATTTTTTTCTTTGTATTTGTAAAGGTTTTATGTGCTCGAAAAGCTCTTGTAATCTATCTAAAGGATGCAATAAGCATCTCTTTAGTCTTTCAAATCCGATTCTGAAAATACTTTTCTCAAGAGTCCGTGAGTTACTGTGTAGTCTTTTTCTTTTAGAGTTAGTAGACTTGTCTTCATTGTCCAAGAGGTGACTATTGTAAGCTAATAGTATCCATGTTGCTATATCAGTTATAGAGATTCCTTCAAATTAATACATTGACTAATACGGTTAGTCTAAACTTATTCCAGTCAAAATGTTTTAATAAACTGTTTTTCAGTTCGCAAATATGTTCCATGATACCTCTTAGAGTGATTTCTGGTAGTATTATGCTAGATCTCTAATCATATTTGTGGACTATTCTTTTTATCCACTCATAAAAAACCGTCCTGTACAGAGGATTATGATAGACCCTTTTTCTCTATCATGCGTGTAAGGTGAGTTATCTAGTAAGATTTCTCTGATTGACTCTATAACGCAATACTATACGATAAGGATCAAAATACATTAGCTCTCTTTGGG
>JAUPVT010000066.1 GCA_030916885.1 Chlamydiota bacterium | reverse complement strand
TGGATCAATGGTTTTAGAGCTTCAACATCAAATTCAACAATACAAGAGGGCTTATTGTGGATAGTAAAACGCACATGCTCATTTATCAATTGCCTAGGCTCTGCTGTTGCTTGGTCCATTGAAATCGCTCCTTAAATTTAAACTATATAGCGGGTGATGAGATTCGAACTCACGACCCTCACGTTGGCAACGTGATGCTCTACCACTGAGCTACACCCGCTTGTACAGAGGACAAGAGTATATCGAGAGATTTTTTTTGCAGCAAGTGTTGCGATTAAAATAATAGAATTTAAAAAAAGAAACCCACTTTAAGACTTATGAAGTAAGTAAAGTGGGTTTTAAATTTAAGAGAATCTCTATTTGATTCTTAGAGAATAAGAAGAACCACTATCGTTAGATACATGACTAGATGTATCTGATATACCACCTAAGCTTGTTTTATCACTAAAAGCATCGTCTAGGTCGTCATTTTCTTTTAGAGTATTTATCTCTTCAAAGAGGCTGTCATTTAAGCTGTTTGCTTTATTGCTATAAGTAGCCCCTGTAAATTGTTCATTATTTACTTCTTCAAAGGAGCTCCTGCTATCTGTAGTATGGCTAGAAAGATCATCAAAGTCATTAATATTATTATTTGGAGGGAAGAAATGGTTTTTAATTCTTTTAAAAGTTTTCTTAGAAACTTCAAAAATTTTCTTAGGGACTTCCAGGAGGGTTCTTTCCTTTTTCTCCCTATAATTAGTATATAAAGGATACAAAGCTCTTTTTAGTTTTTGAGGAGATTTCGCAGAGAGTAAGGTATTTGTATGTTTGATCTGACTTTCAAATAGATTTTTGAACTCTCTGATAACTTTTTTGTTTATAGAGCGCTCTACATGGGTGTTATTTTCATAAGTCACTTTCCATTTATTTTTAGTTTTACCGTGTAGCTGTATATTGCCTTTAACGAAATGTTTATCGTTTTGGACTCTATTTAATACTTTGATAGTTTGATGTTCTATTCGTTGCCAATCATCTTCTAAATAGGCTAGTTTTCTCTTATTATCATGTACGGTAATACGATATCTTTTGCCCTTCCATGTGGCTATTGTATAATACTGTGAGCCGGTTTTCCCATATTCTTTTAGCTCAAAGCGTAGTTGTTCTGTATTTGGTTCTTCTGTAAGTAAAACATCAAAAGCTACTTTTTCTACTCGATTGTTAGTGCTAGAAAGGGTTTGAGGGTCTCTAGAGGCTATGTTAGTAGTAGCATAAGATACTGGATTATTATGAATTGTCATATTTTTTATTCTCCTATTTACATCTATTTTATAGGATTAGTATTTATTTATTATTAATTAACTTAAATAAAATACTTTAATTAATGGTTTTATTAATTTTTTTAAAAATATCTGGTTATTTATGTATTTTTAAAGATTTATATTATTAATTGTAAGCAACTTACGTATTAACAAGAAATTTTAAGGCTTTAGAATCTTAAGGTTCATTCATTCATTGCGTTTAAGTTATAATCAGCGGTTGAAATAAGAAAGTGCATTTTTCCCTCTGGCTATAAAAAATTAAAGACTGCAGAAGAAAGCCTATAACCTAGGAAAAAGAAAGATGTCAAAGAAAATTCTTATTGACAAAAGCTTTGAAGGGAAAATATTGAAGGAACTCATAGAGTCTCAGAAGGTTGAATTCATAGCTATTTATGGGCGCCGAAGAATAGGAAAAACTTATCTCATTAAAAATTTTATGGATGCAATATCATGCGTGTTTTTTCACGTAACAGAAATTCAAAAGGGTTCTTTAAAGGAATAGTTGGAAGAATTTGCAAAGCAAATAGGGAGTACTTTTTATCAAGGCCCATCGATTATTCCTAAAATGTATTGAAGAGATGCTTTTGAGGATCTCACACAGGCTATTAACAAAATGCCAAAAAAGAAAAAGATCATTCTTTTTTTCGATGAATTTCCCTGGATGGCAACTCCTCGCTCTAAACTGATAACAACCTTAGAATTATACTGGAATCGTTACTGGGTGTTTGATAATCGTATTAAGCTTATTATTTGTCGGTCGACTACATCATGGATTATTGAAAATATTATTAATAATAAAGGAGGGCTTCATAATAGATTAACATGCAGCATTCAACTAAAACCATTTTTGCTTCATGAAACAGAAAAATTTTTAAAAGAGAATCAGATTTATTTCAATCGTCGACAGATTCTTGATCTTTATATTATTTTTTGGTGGGGTTCCTCTGTATTGGTCATTTATACGTAAAGCGCAAGCAGCACATCAATGTATTGATGAGTTGTGTTTTCAAAGAGATGGCCCATTACTAAAAGAATTTGGAAGGCTTTTTGAATCTCTTTTGAAGATGCGCAGCCTTATATGGATCTTATTAGGATTATTGCTAAGCATCACTATGGACTTGGTCAAGTCGAACTCATTGTTAAGTCTAAACTTCCTGACAGGGGAAGTACAGTTCATAAGCTGCATCACCTAGAGGAAGCGGGATTTATAAGGAGTTTAGTTCCTTATGGACACAAAAATAGAGGAATTTACTATTTAATTGATGATGAATACAGTCTCTTTTATTTGTATTGGATTGAATCAAATCTAAAGACTATTGCTAAAAAAGCGATAAATCAAGGATTTTGGTTGTCTCAATCTAACCAATCAGCTTGGAAAGTGTGGGTGGGATTGGCATTTGAATCCGTATACTATAAGCATATTGGGCAGATTCGTCACGTATTAAATATTGACCCAGGTTCAATTGTAGGAACTTGGCGCTATTGTTCCAAATCTAAAAGATGAGCAGAAAGGAGTACAAATTGATCTATTGTTTGACCGCCCTGATCAAGCTGTCACAATTTGCGAAATCAAATATTCTGATAGTCTTTTTGCAATCGATAAAATATACGCTCAAAACCTCTTAAAAAAAATGCAAGTCTTCCAAAAGCATACAAAGCTTAAAAAACAATTATTTCTTTCCATGGTTACTATCTTTAAACTTAAAGAGACGATGTATTCTGAGGAGATTGTAAGAAAGCAGGTTACTCTTGAAGATTTGTTTAAAGAAATGTGAAGCACGAGGTTTCAGTAATCGTTCTTTTTATCCTTTGCTTCCTTGGATAATACATAGCAGATAAGATTTGTACATTTTGGCAAATCTTAAAGATTAACCGCAATTTTTCTTGCATAGGTTAAAAGAAAAAGGTAAAAGCATGGAAAACCCGAATGGATTTACATATATAAAAAAGTTTTCTATAAAAATAATAAACTAGATTCGGTTAGATTTTAGGAATCATTAATCAATTGCACTACTATGTTGAATTTTCGAAAATTAAAGCAGGATTTTTCTTCTGCAATTGTAAAAGAAGGGCGTGAGCTTTACGAAAAGCAAAAAGTCGTATCAGCTAAACTCTTACACTTAGACGCAAAAACAATGCGAATTTCCGCTAAAGTGATGGGACAATATGATAATTGTTATGAAAGCGAGATTGAAATTGATCGATTAGAGTGTGAAACTAGGGACTCTAATTGTGATTGTCCCTACAATTATGATTGTCAACATTTAGCTGCACTTATTTTTTATTTGGAAGAGAATCTTGATTCTATTTTGGTTGCTTTTTCAAAAGAAAATAACCTAAAGCAATTAGGAGCAACAATTGGAATCGATAAGGTAGAACAAGAGCAACTATTAGAAAAAATTAAGCAAGCAGAAAGTAAGATTTTTCAGCAACAAGAAGAACAACATCAAAAACAAGTTCTCCAAGAATATGCAGTGGCTTCTGGACACCTTGCTATTTCGCCCTTTTTTCGATCTTACCAAAAACAGGAGTTAGACAAAGCAGATTTTGCTTTAATTTTTAATCCTGTTTTGGAAGAAGACAATAAGATTATAGAGATGCAAATTGCGCTGCGTCTTCCCTATCGCTCTAAGCCCTTATATGTACCAAATGCAAGACTCTTTTTAGAAAGATTGCGTTATGAAGAGATTATTTGTATCGCTGGAAAGAACTATTGTTTTTCCTTGCAGTCATTTGATGTAATACAGCAAGAGATTATACAAATTATACGTGATCAAGCGCGTTTTTATGAAAACAATCACACAGAAAGAGCACAAAGAATTGCTTACTTAGACTTAGAAACCTTTGGTATGATTTTAGCAAAAACGTATGAAATAGCCATGCAAAAAATGGCTAAATCAGGCTTATTGGCGCAAGAGGACGAAGCCCCTCTTTTGCCAGGAATCTATGAGGCTACCATGGAAATGCCTTTACGCTTTTCTCCAGCACAAGCACAGCTACGTTTTTGCCTGCAATACATTCTTCCTCCTACTTCTAAGATTTTAATCGATCCTCGCATCCTTGTTGCGGATCATGCAATTGGATTGGAAGAGTCTCGGTTTTTTGAGTGTGCAAAACCGGGGATGATCTATAAAAATGTCTATTACCGGTTCCCTGAGTCTATTACGAGACTGCATTTACGTAACTTAAAGCAAATTCGAGATATGACAATTCCAACCCCTTTATTTGGGACTTTTGTAGAAAACGCACTGCCGCAAATGGCTCGTTATGCCGAAATTGCTAATCAAGAAGCCCTGCAAGATTTTGTTACTCTGCCATTTGTAGGTAACTTGGAAGCTATTTGTGATATTTCTTATTTAGATGGAGAGCTAGAGGCTAGTTTACGTTTTAATTACGACGGACATAAAGTTCCTGTTGCTGTCTCACAACTTACTTATAAAGGAGTAAATTGCTTTGTTTCAGAGCAAGGGATTTTAGCTCGTAATTTAGTGGAAGAGAGAGAAATCATTGAAGATCTCTTTCAGGACTTTCTCTTTAAGCCCGATACAGGAATGTATATCTCAAAATCTGAGAAAAAGATTGTTGAATTTATGACGGATATTATTCCTCGGTATCAAAAGAGAGTCCAATTTAATTGTCCACAGAATTTGCTCGATCAATTTATCTACGATCAAACACAATTTATTATTGATTTGTCTCATACAGATCGAATTGGTACTTATATGATTGCATTAAGAGTTAATGGGGCTCTTAATGGAATTAAACTCGATCAGCTTTGGGAGTGTGTAGGATCTAGAAAATCTTTTATTGAACTCGATTCACCTAAGTGTCGTGTAAAAAAAGGAAGTGAGGGGCACAAAATTCCTAAAATCTTAGTTTTAGACCTAGATCGACTCTATGCAGTTGTACAGTTATTTGACGAGATGGGTATAGAGGTTCTTGAAAACCATACACTGGAAAGACCTCTTTGGAGCTTAGCTAATATCGATGGGTCTCAATTTGAAGGTTTACCTGTAGAATTTTCTATGACAGAGCAATTAGTAGAAATCCGCAAACAGATGATTGGTGAGAAACAATTGATTTTTTCTGATGTCCCAACTTCTGTAAAAGCTACATTGCGTGCTTATCAATTAGAAGGAGTACATTGGTTAGAAAGGCTTAGAACAATGTTCTTAAACGGAATTCTTGCTGATGATATGGGTCTTGGTAAAACCCTACAAGCAATTGTTGCTTTAACACAGCATTTAACAAAAAGTCCTCGAGCCTCTCTAATTATTTGTCCAACTTCTCTATTATATAATTGGAAAGAGGAAGTATCTAAGTTTAATCCTAAGATGAAAGCTGTCGTAGCCGATGGAGCTCCTAATAATCGGAAAAAATTGATTGGGCAATTAGATCAGTGTGACATTATCATTACTTCTTATACACTACTACAAAATGATATTGAACATTATAAAGTAGCGAATTTTTCTTATCTTATCTTAGATGAAGCACAGCATATTAAGAACCGAGGCACTCGAAACGCCAAGTCGGTTAAGATGGTGTCAGCAGACCACAGGTTAATTCTATCAGGAACGCCCATTGAAAACTCTTTGGAAGAGCTTTGGAGTTTATTTGATTTCTTGATGCCTGGATTTTTAGGAACCTATGATAGATTTGTAGAAAAATACATTCGTGTTTCAGGTAAAGAGCAAGCCAAGAATTTAGAGTATTTACGAAAAAAAGTAGCTCCTTTTATCCTAAGAAGAATGAAATGCGATGTACTAGATGATTTGCCACCTGTTTCAGAGATCATTTACCACTGTCAACTTTCGGAGTTACAACAGCAGCTTTATCGATCTTATGCACAATCTGCTCGTGACGAATTAGTGAAGTTGGTAGAAAGAGATGGCTTTGATCGAGTGCAAATCCATGTTCTTGCAACTCTCACTAGATTAAAGCAGATCTGTTGTCATCCTGCGATTTTTGCAAAAGAAAAAGCAGAACCGGGTGATTCTGCTAAGTATGATATGCTACTTGATCTTTTACAAACATTGATAGAAGGTAAACACAAAACTGTGATCTTTTCTCAATACACACGTATGTTACAAATCATGAGAGAAGATTTTGAAGCAAAAGGGATTCGTTTTGTGTATTTAGATGGGTCTAGTAAAAATCGCCTAGAGGTTGTTAAGAAGTTTAATGAAGACCTGTCTATTTCTGTGTTTTTAGTCTCTTTAAAAGCAGGTGGAACAGGTTTAAATCTCGTGGGAGCTGATACTGTGATTCATTACGACATGTGGTGGAACCCAGCTTTGGAGAATCAAGCAACAGATAGAGTGCATAGACTAGGGCAAAAGCAATCAGTTTCAGCCTATAAGCTCATTGCGCTTGATACCATTGAAGAAAAAATTGCAGAAATGCAGAGAAGAAAAAAAGGATTGGTCAAGAAAGTTGTAAGTTGCGATGATGAAGTGATAGCAAAGCTCACCTGGGAAGATGTATTAGAGCTTTTAAAGACATAAAAAAAACAAAGATATGGCTAAAGCAAATTCTGGTTCGTTTAAAACGATGTTTAAAACAGCTTCTGGTAGATTCATCAATAGATTTACTAATGTTTCAGGTCTTTTTTCTAGTGATATTGGAATTGACTTAGGAACAGCAAATACTCTTGTATATGTACGTGGAAAAGGAATTGTATTAGCTGAACCTTCTGTTGTAGCTGTTGATTCTACAAATAATGAAGTGCTGGCTGTTGGACATAAAGCGAAAGCTATGTTAGGAAAAACACCACGTAGAATACATGCAGTACGCCCTATGAAAGATGGCGTTATTGCTGATTTTGAAATTGCAGAAGGGATGTTAAAAGCTTTAATTAAACAAGTAACTCCTGCTCGTAGTTTTTTTCGTCCTAAAATTTTGATTGCAGTTCCTTCTGGTATTACAGGAGTGGAAAAACGCGCTGTTGAAGATTCTGCTCTACGTGCCGGAGCCCAGGAAGTTATTTTAATTGAAGAGCCAATGGCAGCTGCTATTGGTGTAGATCTTCCTGTTCATGAGCCTGTTGCAAATATGATTATTGATGTAGGTGGAGGTACAACCGAAATTGCGATTCTCTCTCTTGGAGGAATTGTGGAATCTCGTTCTTTAAGAATTGCAGGGGATGAATTTGATGAATGTA
>JAUPVT010000065.1 GCA_030916885.1 Chlamydiota bacterium | reverse complement strand
CCTGTAGGAATAGCAATAAGCATGGTCATGATGCCAAAAAAAGCATTCACGTTAGCTCCAGATCCCATGGTAAAGAAGTGATGCAACCAAACAAGAAAAGATAATAAGGTAATGGCAACAAGAGCCCATACCATTGAGTCATAACCAAATAATCGCTTTTGTGAAAAAGTAGCAACCACTTCTGAAAAGATCCCAAAAGGAGGCAAAATCAAAATATATACCTCTGGATGACCCCATGCCCAAATAAGATTGACATACATCATGGGGTTACCACCAAAATCTGAGGTAAAAAAATGCATGTGTAACAGCCTATCTAAAGAGAGCATTCCAATAGTCGCTGTTAAGATCGGAAAAGCAAAAACTACCAAAACCATCGTACATAGAGCGCTCCACACAAATAACGGCATTTTCATTAAAGTCATACCAGGGCAACGCATTTTCAAAATAGTAACAAGAAAGTTAATACCCGAAAGTAAGCTACCAATACCCGCAATTTGCACGCTCCATATCCAATAATCTACCCCTACTCCAGAATTGTATTTAAGACCTGAAAGCGGAGGGTATGCCACCCAGCCAGTTCCAGAAAATTTACCAATAATGAGAGATAAAAAAAGAAGGATTGCCCCCACAGAAAACAAATAGAAACTCAGAGAATTTAAAAAAGGAAAAGCGACATCACGTGCGCCAATTTGTAAGGGTACAATGAGATTCAAAACCCCAAATACAAGACCCATACCCACGAAAAAAATCATAGTCGTGCCATGAGCGGTAAAAACCTGCTGAAAATGTAGTGATGATAAATATCCGTGAGCATCGCTCACAGAAAGAATCTGTTGCAGACGTATCATGCCCGCATCAAATACTGCTTTTAGCAACATGGTAAAGACAACCACAATGTACATTACACCAATTTTTTTAGGATCAAGTGAGGTTAAGTACTCTGTCCAAAGCCACTTAAATCGCTTAAAATACCATAAAAGTCCTATCACAATAAACAGGCCAAGAATCATCGAAATTCCTGCTGCGATTTCAATAGGGTCCTGACGAAATGCATCCCAAGTTAATCTTCCAAACATATTAATCCATCCTCGTCATTGGCATCGTATATTTCCTGACAATCCAATCGTATAGATCTTGCTTTTCTAATACATAAGATACCGCAGGGCTATCTTCACTGGGCTCTGCTAATCTAATATACTCTGCTAGGTTAAGAAAGTCAGAGGACTCATTTAATGAATTCACCCATTGATAGAAATTAGCTTGAGAACTAGCTTTAGCAATAAATGTCATCCCTGCGAAACCCCGCCCACTTAAATTAGCTGATGAACCTCTAAAGTTCCCCGTTTCATTAGCTATAAGATGCAGCTTCGTTTTCATTCCTGGCATTGCATAAACCTGGCCACCGAGCTCTGGAATCCAAAAAGAATTCATAGGAGCATCTGCGGTTATTTCAAAATTAATTGGAGTTTGTTCTGGAAATTGTAAGAAATTAACGGTTGCAATTCCCTGTTCTGGATAGATGAATAGCCATTTCCACTGCAGAGCAACCACCTGTATTCTAAGGGGTTTCTTGTCTGATTCAAGAGGTTTAAATGGGTCTAACTCATGACAGCTTTTCCAAACCAGTATCGCCATTGCTAGAACAATGGCACAAGGAAGCCCCCACCAGATGGATTCAGACAATAAATGTTTGTCCCAATCTGGTGTATATTTAGCCTTATTCCCCTCTCTATATTTCCAAGAAATAATCCATGTAAGGATAAAAACAGGGATAACAACAATAAGCATAATCAAAGTGATCTTGATAAGTAAGGCGCGCTCTTTTAATGCAATCATTCCCTTAGGATTTAACACAACAATATTAATATTTCTTAAATACACTAGAGATAAAGCTATTACAGATAAAGAGAGTAAAATGAAAAATAGAGCTTTATATTTCCTTTTCATTTTTCTAAGACCCCAAAAATATAAAATAATTTCTATGTTTTATAGAAAATGTTTATCATTGTCTAGGATAAAAAATGAGAGCGCTCATATTAAAAGATGATCGGATTTTTTTTCTGACATATAGAAGGCTATATGTAAACGATAAGGGCAAATAAAATTAACTAACTAATTGATCTTGGAAAAGGAGAAACTCGTTACTATTTAAAGCTTCTTTGTATGTATCTTAAAATTTATGAATAACTATAAAAAATTATCCAGAAACTTTTTTTTCCAATGGTTTTATACAATAAGGCATCTAGTTTTTGAATTAGATATCTCTCCCGGGCTGCTCTTTAAAAGAAAAAATTGTAATTCCATGAAAGCTCTCTATAAAAATATGATCTTTACTAATCAGCTAGCATTACTTGTCATTCCAAAAGCAAAATTATTTACAGTCGACCTAAGAGGAAAAAAATATGAAGCTATTGCTGAGCAAAAAGTAGATACCAATTCACATCACATGAAAGTGCGCAAACTTCAAGAGATAAATGATTGAGATAGAAAGCTAAAAGACTTAGGTGCCATCTACGATAACTAAGCTCAAGAGTTCTAAATATTACATTCAAGCTTAAAAACTGCTAAATCACCTACACAACTACTTAAGATATTCTTGCCCTTCAAGATAAGGTTGAAGAGCTAAAGGAATATAAATACTTCCATCTTTTTGTTGATGATTCTCAAGAAAGGGAACTAAAATCCGCGGTGTTGCAATAGCTGTATTGTTTAATGTATGACAGAATTTAACTGCACCATCTGATGTACGATAACGAACATTAGTTCTGCGAGATTGCCAATCATGAAGAGAAGAACAGCTGTGTGTCTCTCGGTACTTAGCTTCACTAGCCACCCAAGCCTCAATATCAAGCATTCTCACTTTACCAAGACCCATATCCCCTGTGCAACATTCAATAACTCTATAAGGCAATTTTAAATCTTGCATAATCTCTTCAGAGATTTGCAGCAATTTATATAGCCAAGAAAGCGACTCTTTCCCGTCATTTTTACAAATGACAAATAGTTCAACTTTGTAAAACTGATGTACGCGGATAAGCCCTTTTACATCACGTCCTGCACTACCAGATTCTCTTCTAAAGCAAGGAGAAAAACCCGCATAAAGTATAGGTAATTGTTCTTCTTGTAGAATTTCCCCTGAATGCAAGCTATTGATAGGCACTTCAGCTGTACCTGAAAGATAGAGATTATCTTTGGATAGAAAGTAAACCTGTTCTTTTCCTTCGGGAAAATGCCCTGTACCGTAGAGAGCAAAATCTCGCACAAGCGAGGGAACTGTGATAAGTTCAAACCCCTTAGATCGCGCTTTGCGCAAAGCAAATTGCAAAAGAGCAATTTCAAGCAAAACCATTTCATTTTTCAAAGCATATGTTCGAGATCCGCAAACCTGTGAGATTCTCTCTTCTGCCCACTGATTTTTCTGTAGAATTTCTATATGGTTAAGAAAAGGAAAATCAAAAACAGGTGCCTTTCCCCATTTTTTAACTTCTATATTATAATCCTCATTTTCTCCAATCGGTGCTTCGTTTGCAGGAATATTGGGAACAAGAAGAAGATAATCTCTTAAACGATGTTCCAAGGTATTTAAGATGGGCTTTAATTGTTCAATCTCAGATGCGATCTCTCTTCCCTTTACTATGAATCCCTCTCTTTCTTCTTTAGGGCTTTGAGCTACTTTTTTAGCATTAGCATTACGCTCTGTCTGTAAAACCTCTATTTTTTTTTTATAATCTACAACTTGGGCTTCACATAGCAATAATTCATGTAAATTCAGGTTAACATTTTTAAGTCGTATCGCTTCTTTTACAATTTCTTGATTGTCTTTAATAAATTTCAGATCGAGCATAGGATCACTTAAAAGTTTGTTTTTACATTTATCTTATAGCACACCTTTGAAAATTATGCACTAAAGCTTTTTCTTCTCCTATTTAAACTTTTATTTTATAAGCGATTCAAAGCTAAGTGAATAATATTGAATCTTAACTCTGTTTAAGATTAGAATAGTTCTTTTTAGGATTGGAAATATGCATAAAACAAAGTACGTATTTATTACTGGTGGGGTTGTTTCTTCTTTAGGAAAAGGCCTAACTTCCGCTTCGATTGCTATGTTATTGGAGAGTCGCGGTCTAGAGATTGGAATGCTTAAACTCGATCCGTATTTAAATGTTGATCCTGGGACAATGAATCCTTTGCAACATGGAGAAGTTTACGTTACAGATGATGGAGCTGAAACCGACTTAGACTTAGGACATTACTTCCGTTATACACATGCTGAGCTCTCTAGGCTCTCTAATGCAACCTCAGGACAGATTTATGAGACCGTAATAAGACGAGAGCGCAAGGGTGATTATTTAGGAAAAACAGTTCAGGTTGTCCCTCATATTACAGATGAAATTAAACAACGTATTTTGCACTGCGGAAAGGATTCTTTAGACGTAATTTTAACAGAAGTAGGAGGAACTGTTGGTGATATTGAATCTTTGCCTTTTTTAGAAGCAATTCGTCAATTTCGCCATGAGCGCCCTAATCAATGTATGAACATTCATCTCACCTACGTCCCTTATTTAAAAGCAGCTGGCGAAGTTAAGACAAAACCTACACAGCATTCTGTGCAAATTCTAAGAGAAATTGGGATTATACCCGATATTATTCTCTGTCGCTCTGAAAATGCTTTAAAAGAGGAAATTAAGGACAAAATTAGCTTGTTTTGTAGTGTTCCTAAGACAGGGGTTGTAGATATCATTGACGTAGAGAGCATTTATGAAGTACCGGTTCATTTGCATCAGCAGTACTTAGATGAAAAAATTTGTCAAATGCTGGGATTAAAAACTCCACCATCTAACTTGACAAAGTGGAAAAAGATGCTCCACAACCTATATAACCCCAAAGGCAAGGTAGTGATTGGCATTGTCGCTAAGTACCTCCAACACCAAGATGCTTATAAGTCGGTTTTTGAAGCTTTAAAACATGGAGCATTAGCAAATCAACTAGATCTTGAGCTTCGCCTATTTGATGCGGAAAAAATTTTAGACAGTTCACTTTTTAAAAAGGAACACTGTGACGGATATCTTGTACCCGGTGGATTTGGAGAAAGAGGATGGGAGGGAAAGATTCAAATTGCTAAATACTGTCGTGAGCAACACATTCCTTATTTCGGCATTTGCCTTGGTATGCAAGTGTTATGTACAGAGTTTGTTCGCAATGTAGTCGGCTTAAAAGGAGCAAATTCTACAGAAATTGATCCTGATACCAAAGACCCCGTTATTTCTCTTTTAAGCGAACAAAAAGAGGTCTCTAATTTAGGTGGCACTATGCGTCTAGGGGCTTTTGCTTGTCGTCTTTGTCCCTCTACTAAAGCAGCTGAAGCCTATGGCGTGCGTAACATTTCAGAAAGACATCGCCATAGATTCGAATTTAATAATGCATATAAAGAAATTTGTGAAGAAAAAGGATTGATTTTTTCTGGGATTTTTGAAGAGGGAAATCTTTGTGAAGTCGCAGAAATTAAACACCATCCTTGGATGATTGGTGTTCAGTTTCACCCTGAGTTTAAATCAAAACCCACAGTCCCCCACCCTCTTTTTAAAGAGTTTGTTAAATCTGCATTTTCATATAGAAATAAGGAATAATTCTTGGGTAGGCTTTTAGGCATTGACTTTGGTTTAACCCGTATAGGGATTGCCATTTCTGATGAGCGAAAAATTATTGCGACAGCCCTTGGAAGCATTAAGACAAAAGATAAACCCTTGGTTGCTTTAGAAAAACTTTTAGCAAAATATTCTTCCATAGAAGCTATTATATTAGGGCTTCCTTTATTATTAAATGGGAAAGAAGGAGATATGGCTCTACAAGCGCGCACATTTGCTGCTGTTTTAGAAAGCCATTTTCAAGTGTCTGTTATTTTTTGGGATGAAAGATTAAGCTCTACTCAAGTAGAAAGATTTTTAACAGAATGTGGAGTAAATCGAAGAAAACGTGCACAAATCAGTGATGAGCAATCGGCTGCTCTCATCTTACAAGATTATCTTAATTGTCATTCAAAAATAATTTAAGTATATTTTACTAAAGAACTGATAAGATTTTATATTTATAAAAATGAAAAAAATAGCAAAAGCATATGCATGAGTCGCCTCTTCAAGAACCTGGAATAACAACTCGATTTGTTAACCCCTGTATTCTAGTTATTTTTGGTGCTACAGGAGATTTAACCTCTAGAAAACTGCTGCCTGCTCTTTACAACTTGGCAAGAGAAGGGCAACTCCCTCCTCAATTTGCTTGTGTGGCGTTTGCTCGAAAAGAAAAAACAAATGAGCAGTTCCGCAAGGAAGTAAAAAAGGATCTTAATCAATTTTCCAGAATTAAACCTATTGATGAAACTCTTTGGCTGCATTTTCAAGAGCAGATCTTTTATTACCAGTCAGAATTTCACGATAAGGAAGGATATAAACGCCTACAAGGTTTCCTGCAAGCATTAGATATAAAGTTAAACACTAGAGGTAACCGCGTTTTTTATCTGGCTACGCAACCTAGTTTTTTTCCTTTAATCTGCGAAAATCTGCATAAAGCAGATCTTATTTATAAGCCCCAAGAAACAAAAAAGTTTTCTAGACTCATTATAGAAAAACCTTTTGGCCATGATTTATCTTCCGCTCAAGATCTGCAGCAAAAATTGCTCTGTTTTTTACAAGAGGATCAAATTTATCGAATTGATCATTATTTAGGTAAAGAGACCGTACAAAATATCTTAGTCTTTCGTTTTGCTAATTCCTTATTTGAGTCTTTATGGAATAGACGCTATGTAGACCATGTGCAAATCACCGTCTCTGAAGACCTAGGAATCGGATCTAGAGGAGCTTTTTGGGAAGAGGCGGGCCTATTACGTGATATTGTACAAAACCACATGATGCAATTACTCTCACTTATGGCTATGGAGCCGCCCATTAACCTAGAAGCAGATTCTATTCGTAATGAGAAAGTAAAAGTATTACAAGCAATCCGCCCTTTTAATGAAGAAGATATCAGTCAACATGTGATACGAGGGCAATACGGCACGGGTTATATCAATGCAGAATCAGTAGTTGGTTACCGACAAGAAAAAAATGTCTCTGCTACATCAAATATGGAAACATTTGCTGCTTTGCGCTTATTTATTGATAATTGGCGCTGGTCAGGAGTTCCTTTTTATTTACGTGCGGGAAAACGACTACCCAAAAGAGCTACTGAAACTGCACTTATTTTTAAGCACCCTCCGGGGGTTTTATTCCAAAATATAGCAAAAAAAAATGAAGCAAATGTTCTTGCACTGCGTATTCAACCTGATGAAGGAACCTCATTAAAAATTAATTGTAAAGTTCCCGGATTAACAGGTCCTATTCAACCGGTAAAAATGGATTTTCGTTATGGCTCTTACTTTGGCATAAACCCTCCTGAAGCATATGAAAGACTTATTTTGGATTGTATCCTCGGAGATAACACTCTCTTTGCAAGACAAGATGAGGTATATAATTCTTGGAAATTTATTACACCGATTTTAGAGTACTTTTCAACTAACATAGATAAAGATTTCCCTAATTATTCTGCAGGTGCCTGGGGACCAAAGGCTGCGGATCAGCTTTTGTTACAAGATAGAAGAAAGTGGAGGTTAATTTAAATGTCCACTACCTCTTATCCTGTATCGCCTGCCCAGATCGAACAAGAATTAAAAAGAATCTGGGGGGCTTTAGAAACAAAAAATATTACAAGAGCCTGTCTCTTTAATTTAATCTTTTTTACCTATGAAAATCCTCGTAAAGCCTACTTTCAAAAAGTTGCTCATTCAGTAGTAGAAAAGTTTCCTTCTCGTATACTTTTTATTACCATTGATCAAACTTCTCAAAAAGAAGAGTTAATCACACGGGTTTCCATGCTTTTTTCTGGAAAAACAGAGTACGATGTAGCTTGTGACTATATTGAAGTTCAAGCGTCTCACTCTTCTCAAACGCGTATTCCCTCTCTTATTCTTCCTCATATTTTACCCGACCTTCCTGTCTATTTAATCTGGGGAGAGGATTTAGGCCAAAAGGAACTTCTTTTACAATCTCTAGAACCTTTAGCAAACCGAATCATTTTTGATTCTGAAGCAACCTGCAATCTTTCCTTGTTTGCAAAATATTGTTTAAAACAACAAAGCGTTCATTATGATATAGCAGACTTAAATTGGGCCCGAATAGAAAGCTGGCGAGATATCCTAGCTTCTGTTTTTTCCTCTGAAGAAAAATTAGAAAGAATACAACAGACGCAAACTCTACATATTTCTTATAATGCACAACAGAGTACCTTTTTCTGCCATGCAAAAATTCAATCCTTATACTTACAAGCTTGGCTTGCCTGCCAGCTAAAATGGGAATTTAAAAGCTTGAAAGAAGAAAGGGGGCAAATCATTTGCAGTTATCAAACAAAAACAGGCGCTATTCAAATTTTTATTGCACCAGTTAGTCATATGCACTTACCTACAGGTTTAATCGTTTCTATAGAAATTCTGCTTAAAGACGCTTCTTCTTTTTTATTTTATAGAGATACAGAGCAACAAAATCATATTATTGGGCAAGAGACCACTCTTAAGCAATGCGCTCTTCCTGCTCGTTATATATTCCCTAAGGGGGGTTCTGGACATTCTCTTGTTCAAGAAATTTGCCGTCGAGGTAATTCCACTCACTATTTACAAGTATTAAATCTTTTACAAAACATCCATTTAAAAAATCCATGTTAATAGAAACTATAAAACCTCGCTCCTTGGATGAGTCTAAAAACCTTATCGTTCCTGGTGACTATCAAAAAACTCTCACTTTTTGCGTAGAGCATTTTATCGCTCTTTCTAAGCAAGCCTTAAGAGATCATGGTTTTTTTACGGTTGCTTTATCTGGAGGCAGTACACCAAAAACCATTTTTGAAAAGCTTTGCTCATCTCCTTATAAAGAACAAATGAATTGGAAAAACACCCATATTTTTTTCAGTGATGAGCGTGCATTGCCCCCTAATGATCCTAATAGTAATTTCCACATGGCTATGCAAGCAGGTTTTAGTAAAATGCCCATCCCTGCTGAACAAATCCATCGCATGCAAGCAGAGGTCGACATCAAAAAAAACGCTTTAAAATATGAAGAAACCATCCATAAAGTGTTAGGAAAGCATTCTTTTGATTTAGTCATGCTAGGAATGGGAGAAGATGGGCATACAGCTTCTTTATTCCCCTTTACAGAAGGATTAAAAGTCACAGACAGATTATGTATAGCCAATTATATACCACAAAAAAAATGCTGGCGGATGACTTTAACTTTTAGTTGCATCAATCAAGCATCCAACATTTGTATTTACGTATTAGGGGTAAATAAAAGGGAGTTGCTAACTCAGGTACTTTTCCACTCTAACCAAAAGATCTTGCCAGTAGAACAAGTTGGTACTCCTCAATCCAAGGCTTTATGGATCGCAGATGAAGCAGCTACTATTAGATGAGTTTCTAAAAAATCCACTTTTCCGGTTTCTAGGTGATAATAGCCACCGACTATTTTCAACTTCTTTTTTTCAATAAGTTTAGTAAGCACAGGGGTTCGTTGTATTTGTTCAACTACTTGATTTATATTTGCTGTAATTGCATTGACCAAATGATTTCCTTTTAGATTACGTGTCTTCTCCACAGCAGGCTCAATTAACTTGGCAATAGTTGGTATATCAGAGGCTTGGCTAGTAATAACTGCAGATACAGCCCCACACTTTTCATGACCTAGAACTAATACAATAGATGAGCCTAGATGGTTTGCTGCGTATTCAATGCTATCTATACCAACTGCATCAATGACATTGCCAGCTACTCTTATAATAAATAGATCTCCCAATCCTTGGTCAAAGATAATCTCTGGAGGAACCCTCGAATCAGAACAACCTAAAATAATGGCAAAAGGTTTTTGTGTGGTTTTTATAGCTTCTCTACGCATACCGGTTCTATTAGGATGCTTCAATTTATCAGAGATGAACCTCTTATTACCCTGAACTAAGAGCTCTAGTGCTTTTTCAGGAGAAACTTCGTTGAATATAGACATAAAAAAAATAATAAATAGATCAATCTCATTTATTCAGCATCTCACAAGAGACCTTTAAAGATTTACTTATGTATTAGTTAAAACAACATTTATCAAATAGTTTATAATCTCTTAACCTACGCACTATAAAGATTTTTAAAATGATCTAACGCTTGTTAAGGTTTCTTTTTAAGAAAAAGAGAAAACATAATGGTAAAAGATAAAATAAGCAAGATAATAATCAAAGAAAGGTTAATAGGAATAGAGAAAATAGGAGCAAAAAGGATTTTTAATGCTATGAAAAATAACATACCTGCTAGCCCAAAGCGCAAGTAGTGCAACTTTTCAATTGATTGATACAGAGCAAAATATAAAGAACGCAAACCTAAAATAGCAAAGACATTAGAGGTATATATAATAAAAGGATCAGTAGTTATAGCAAAAATAGCAGGGATAGAATCTATAGCAAAGAGAATATCAGAGCTCTCAACAACCAATAAAGTTAAAAAAAGCGTAGTAATTTTCCATTTACTGCCCTCTTTTATCAAAAAAAAATCTATATTTCTCTCTTTATAGACAGGGAAAATTTTTTTAAATATTTTTAGAATAAAAGAGTTCTGCACGTCAAAAACTGCCTTCTTTCTAATTAACTTATATGTGGTAAACAGCAAGATAACAGCAAATACATAAAGGACCCAATCTAAAGAATGAACCATTTTTGCTCCTAATAAAATGAATCCAATCCGAAAAAATAAAGCCCCCAAGACCCCCCAAAACAAAACTCTTTGCTGTTGCTTCTTTGGAATTTGAAAAGCTTGAAAAATAAGTAAAAAGACAAACAAATTATCAATGCTTAAGGATTTTTCAATTAAATAGCCTGAAAAGAATTGCAAGGCTACTTCAGGACCTTGCCAAAAATAAATTCCTTGGTTAAAAATTAAAGC
>JAUPVT010000064.1 GCA_030916885.1 Chlamydiota bacterium | reverse complement strand
ACACTCCCTATGCTCACCCTACTTTATCAGAGGCGATAAGAGAAGCTGCTTTAGATGTAGAAAAACGAGCACTTCATAAATAAGCGCTCATTTGTACGCTAATAACTCTGCGATTTGCCGCAACCACATGATGTTTTTGCATTAGGATTGCTAATTTTAAATCCAGCGCCATTTAAACCTTCTGTGTAATCAATTTCAGATCCGATTAAGCGATCTACGATGGTTTTTTTAACGTGAATCTGCACGCCATGAGATTTAAATATTTGATCATCCTCTTCTGCTGTTTGAGAATAGTCTAAAACATACTCAAATCCATTACACCCTGCTGCACGATCCGCAAAACGTAAACCCCAGTTATCCTTGCCTTCTTCTTTTAAAATCTGGCAAAACTTTTCAGCAGCACGCTTGGTAAGTGTAATTGTTGTGGGATCAAGTTTTTCTGCTAAAACGCTATTTAGTCTCTCGACTAAATGTTCTATCTGTTCTTCCTCAAAACCATGACCTAGCATTCCACCTTCGAGAGTTTCCCATGTAGCAGCACCACATCCAACACAATGCAAACCAATATTGGTCATTTCCTGAGCTAGCTTTTGGCTTTTATGGGGAAAAGAAGATAGAATTTCTTCAATCGTCATTTCTTTTACAATCTTTTTTTCTTGAGACATAAATACACTTTTTTAATGTTTAATCTTTACAGGGCCACTTATTATCTTACACTGACAAGCCAGGCGCTCACAATGCAACTCCCCTAAAAAATCTTGCTCTTCTTGAGTAAACTCTGATAAATTTTCCATACCTTCAGTTATCTCAATCACACAAGTTCCGCACACTCCTTCGGTACAAGCAAAAGGAACCCCTGCGTCCTCGCATGCTTCTTGAATAGATGAACCATCTTCAAGAATTTTTTCCTCTTTTGTGTTTTCGAAAAGTAATTTAGCCATTTTTTCCTTTCCTTGTAAGAAAAGAAATATAGCATAAGATACAAGAGCTTGTAAAGAAATTAAGGGAAGAGAACTCTTCCCTTAAATGAAATAAATAAAAAAGTTTTAATTTAAAGAACTCTCATCTGGATATTCTACTAAAAGCTCTTCCATAGCAAACTTTAAAGTGCTTATTCCTTCTAGAAATCCGCAACGTATCAGCATCTCATTAATCTGAGTATACTCTGTTTCAAGCTGATCAACCTGACTTTCTAATCTTGCCAATCGAGCTCTGAGTTGATGATCTGTCTTGTCCATTTTGTATTACCCCTTCCTTTTAAGGAAGATTAAATGTTTTTTAAAATTTTTATATTTTATAGACAATTCAAATATTAACAAGAAATTAGACATCTGACTTTATTATACATAATAACAACAAAACATACTATTAAAACATTTTTTTTAGATATTCATCATTAATATGATATTAATAATTAACTAAAATTATTATTATAACTTATAAAACCATCTAATTAAAAAATAGCTGCCTAAAATCGCATTGAATCAATAATTCCCTATAATAAAGACAGATAGAAGTTTATCAAATAAGGATTTTTCTGTTTTCATTTAGTAATTCTATTCATTTTTACCCATTCTTATTTAAAGATGAGTCTACAAGAAATGGACAACCAACTTTGATTAGAAACTGTCATGCAGAGCTGTTTAAAGAGTTTTTGATTGAGCTAAGGGGTTTCAATAAACAGATGGGTATATTCTCTTCTCTTGGCAGATAGCCATCGAAAATAAATCTCTATCCCCTAAGCCCTGATAACATCAAAGATAAAACTATACTTCAAAGACCGAGACATGCCTCTATTTGCATTCTTTTTTTTCTTGAATTATATCTGCGTTAGGATCTCAAAGGTAAATAAGTCCACAATCTTAAATAAGCCCCTAGAGAGCATTGCTCTTTGCAATTGTCTTAAATAAGTTCTTTTTTTTATAGGTCTGTAGTGTGTTCATTTAAAAGTAGGATAGGAACGTTGCGAAAAGTTTTAGGTAACGGAAAAACAAATCGTTTTAAACAGTAGCTTTGCTTCTTTTTCTGTTTCTACAATGAGCCCGCCAAGAGTTGCTACGATAGTGTCAATAATGCCTGGAAAAAAGCGTAATAATCTTCGGATTTATATATTAAATTAGGGAAAAGATATAAAGTAGACATGAGATTAAAAATTAGATAATTGGCAATTTAATCTATGTAATAAAACAGCAGGAGTAGCAGCGCTATTTTTTGCTAACATCTCGATCACAAAGAGATGGTGCAAAGCTTGTATAAGCCATTTTTCCCCTTTCTCTTGTGCAAAGGAAAAGCTCTTTTCTAATTGATTTTTTTTTACTGTGGGAAACTTCAAGCAAATCTCTGGATAAGGCATTTTTTTTTCTAATAAAACGCGTATTTCTAAACTACGTTGTAGTTGAAGACGCATCTGTCCGATTAAAGAGAGCAGGCAAGAAATGTCTATCTCAGAGTCCAGAGAGATTTTTTGCTTAGAAAACAGGATCCCATCAGAGATTTGCCATAAATTTGCTAATTTTTGATCGGTGCAGATCGCTGCTAAATCCATTTCTTGGATAGTTAATCGCTTCCCAATAAAGGTAATGATCTTTTCAAGATCTTGCTCCAAAATAGCAAGATCCATTCCTCGTTTTTCCATTAACTGCTCTATTAAAGAGGAAGAACATTTTTTTTTTCGAGACGCAATAAATCCTCTTAGGTAGTTTTTTAACCTTTCTTTACGATCCCAAGGTTTTTCTTCTGTAAAATCGCAGGAAATAAGGTCTTTTTTCCCTTCCATATATATTTCTTGTGCAATCTTTGCATGGGAGATTCCTAATAATAAAAAAGTAGAATTTGCAGGATTTACAAAATAGCGAATTAAGTTGTTTAAGTCCTCTTTCCTAATTGATTGGATAGAATCGTAAAAAACAATACGGCTTTTTTCGAAAAGAGAGATGGTATTAAGCTCATCTAGTAAATGCACTATGGGTATAGATTCTTTTATGGTAAATGTACTATCGGGATAAAAAAAACAAATCCTCTCAGACACCTGCTCTGCCATGCGTTTTCTCTCAAAAGCATCAGGAATAGCCAATAAATATACAGGAGCTAAATGCTCTTTTTTAACTTCTAATAAGTGTTTTTCAAACCCAGTTGCCCGATTGAACTTCACTTTTATCCCCCCAATGATAGATGATTTTTTTTTGTATTTCTGGATGCAAGCTATGAATTACAGGACACTTCTCTGCTTCTTGAATGAGCTTCTGTGTAATTATTGTAGAAAAAGCGCTTGGGCAAAAAAATTCAATACCAATGAATTTCAGTCTACGAATAGGAACTATTTGCATCTCTTTTGTTAACCGCAGATAGCTTCCTACTAGATCAATTTTTAACTCTTTAGCCTTATAGCCCATCATAGTTAGCATACAGGATCCTACACTAATTATTAATAACTCTGTTGGAGAAAAAAACTCACCCAACCCCGAAACCGCTTTAGGACCATCTGTAACTAGTAATCTCTCTGAAGAAGTTACTCGGGTCCTTAAGCCGTTTTCTAAGAGGACTTTAATTTTTTCCATATGTCTCCTTATTAAAAATGCTCTTTTTAACTCATATCCTTCTAAAAATCAAGCATATAAATTTTTTATTTGACAAACACTAAAAATCAGGGTAACCTAAAGGTTAGGGCGCCTTTATCTCTACAAAAGAAGGTTAGATTATGATCCGTAATTTATTTAGACGAAAAAAGCCCTTGGTCAAAAAAAAACCGCTAGCTAGCCCTAAAAAAAAACACCCATCCAAAGAAAATGTCAAAAAACCCACAGAGAAAATTTTAACAGCTGAAGGATGGAAAAGACTTAGGATGCATCCTAAAAAGATTAAAAAATCTTAAAATTATTTTTTTAATTCCCTTTTAGGTTCTTTAATTCTTTGGCAAATAACCTCTGTTTAAATTTCATAAATATTTACTATTTTTTAGCAAAAAAAATAATACTTTAAAATAGTTAAATTCTAAATTATTTTAATTGAAAATATATTTACAATTGGTTTTAAGAGCTAAAATCCCCTTCTTATAGTATTTTGAGCAATTTTTCCTCTTTAAAAGATTGAGTAATTTTTCTTAGTTTGTTACACTTTTCTTTTTAGTTAAAAAAATTAACCGTAAAAGGAACTTTCTTATGCTTCCGATCAACCTAAAAGGCAAGAAGGCGTTTATCGCAGGAATTGGAGATGACCAAGGTTTTGGCTGGGCAATCGCTAAAGCCCTTGCAGAAGCAGGCGCTGAGATTATCATCGGTACTTGGACTCCTCTTTTAAAGATTTTTACCTCTGCTTGGAATGCAGGAAAATTTGATGCTTCCCGGATGCTCTCCGATGGGAGCCTTATGCAATATCTAAAAGTATACCCTTTAGATGCATCTTTTGATAAACCAGAAGATGTACCTGAAGAAATTGGTTCAAATAAACGCTATCAAGATGCTTCTGGATATACCATTTCTGAAGTAGCGTCTAATCTAGCAGATGATTTTGGAACCATTGATATTCTAGTGCACGCTTTAGCTAATGCTCCTGAGGTAAAAAAACCTCTTTTAGAAACATCCAGAAAAGGGTATTTAGCAGCTTTGAGCGCTTCTAGTTATTCTTTCATCAGTTTGCTTGCGTATTTTGGACCCATTATGAGTGCAGATAGCGCCGCTCTAACTTTAACCTATTTAGCATCTGAGCGTGTTGTGCCAGGCTATGGTGGCGGGATGAGTTCTGCCAAAGCAGCACTTGAGAGCGATACGCGCACACTAGCATGGGAAGCTGGAAGAAAATGGGGAATCCGCGTGAATGCAATTTCTGCAGGACCCTTAGCCAGCAGAGCTGCTCGAGCGATTGGGTTTATCGATGATATGATTGCTTATTCCCAAGCTAATGCTCCTTTGGTTAAAGATTTATCCGCAGAAGAAATAGGCAATAGCTCTGCTTTTCTTCTATCTCCTTTAGCCTCTGCCATTACAGGTGCCACTCTTTATGTGGACAATGGAATGCATGCTATGGGAATAGCTGTTGATAGTCAAGCACTGCATCCTATGGATGCAGTTCACTAAGCGCTTTTTGCAGAGCTTCAATAATCCCATATTGATAAGAGGGTTTGGCAATAATATCTGCTAAATCATGCATCTCTAAAGGTGCTGAATACATGACAATTTTGATATTAGCTCTATCTAACATGCTTATGTCATTTAAATCATCTCCTGCTGCAATCACTTTTCCCATTTTACCTGTTTGCTTGATTACGTTCTTTAAAGCGTTTCCTTTTGTTGCTTCTGGGTGTGTAATTAAATTTAAATATACACTTTCGGCAAGAGGATCTCGAATCAAAGTAACAGATAAGTGTTTGTCATTTTTAAGACCTTCATACACAAGAGTCATTTCTTTTTTATTCCCTAAACATTTCATTAAAGGGAAACGCAAATGATCAGCAAAAGAAAAGCTCTTAACAGCTTGCCAAGGCTCTAAAGAAAGCTGTTTCATCATATCTACATGTGCTCGGATTTTTCGAGAAAATAGATGGGGTCGATAATAACAAAAATCTCCTTTTTCCCAGCCCGCATAGACAAGAAAGTCCTCTGCACATTCAGAACACAAAGCTTCTAAAGTAGGGATAATGCTTGGGCTTAAATAATAACGGATGACTAATTCTTTATTAGGCATATAAAGAACGTCTGCTCCATTTTGAACAGCTAGGTGAAAAGGAAAGTTAAAAAGTTCTAATGCTAGTCTAGCAAAGGACAGGGTGCGTCCTGTAATAATAAATACTTCCCATCCTTTAGCATGTAGCTCTTTTAAGTAATTAACTACTTCTTTGGGCACAATGTGCGTTTGATCAGTTAGAGTTCCATCAATATCTAGTGCTAACCAACCACGATGCTCTGTCATAAAAGAACCTCAAAATGAAAATAAAATAATACCTGGAAATTAAGAAAATCTCTATACTTAAACCTTCAAGATAAAGGAGTAACATGCTTTACAGAGTCAAATATCTATTCACTATTTTTACTGTGTCTAGTGCTTCTCTTTTTGCTCAAATAGAAAACGTACCTTCTCAAAACCCCAATTTAAGCGATCTCCCCTACTCTGTTTCTAAAGAGTTAATGCCCTTCCCGGACAGCGCTTCATTTACACGAATGTGGATTACCATTGCTGCAGCTCTTATATTGCTTTTTGTAACTTTATGGCTACTGCGTCGTTTCAAAACGGGTTATTTTAAAAAATTTGGAGGAAACTCTTCTACCTTTGTTATTATAGAAAGAAAAACATTAAGTCCCAAAACCATGCTTTACGTAGTAGAGATAGACAATAAACGCTTGCTTATCTCAGAATCACAAGTAGAGGTAAGAACCTTAGCAAGCGAAAATATGATCCGTAACTTAGAAAAGAGCTAGTATTTTTTACCTAAAATCTCACTTGTAAGAATCGATTGCCTTAAACGAGATCTGCTCAATATCCTTTTACCTCGACTGCTAGAGTTCTTATCTAATAAAGAATCCTCCTTTTCCCAACTAAAAGAAGCTTCCTGAGGTTTGATTGGAGTTGTCTTTGGATATATTGTAGCAGGAATCTTAGGGGGCTGCGTAGGTTTAACTTCATACTTATGGGATTTGCACATCCTATTAATAATATATACTAATACAATAGGCAGGAGTATCCAAATTGTATCTTGATCCATCAAATTTCCTCTTTAGCTAAAGACTTACGCATGAGCGTGTCTGCTTGCATATTATTTAATCGATAATAATCCATAACCCCTAAACGCCCTTCGCGAAATGCCTGAGCAATTGCCATAGGGATTTGAGCTTCTGCTTCGACTAATTTTACCCTCATTTCACCTTCCATAGCAACCGCCATAGCACGACGTTTTTCTGCTTCTGCTTGTGCTATCTTTGTATCTGCTTTCGCTGAGTCTGTACGCAAAATAGCACCAATATTTTCTCCGACACTAATATCTGCGATATCAATGGATAAAATCTCAAAAGCGGTCTGTGCATCTAACCCTCGGTCTAATACAAGACGAGATATACGTTGAGGTGAACCCAAGACATCTGCATGAGTTAGCGCTTCACCAATTGCGCTTACAATCCCTTCCCCTACTCTTGCAATAATTGTCTCTTCTGTAGCTCCACCAACTAGCTGTAGGATGTTGGTACGCACTGTAACTCGCGCTCTGCATTTTAATTGAATTCCATCTTTAGCAACAGCTGTGATATATTCTCCATGTTCACGTTCTGGGCAATCGATTACTTTGGGATTAACCGAGGTCTTTACCGCTTCTAATAAATCTCTTCCTGCTAAATCAATGGCTGTTGCTTGTCTCCAGGTTAGAGGGATGTTTGCTTTATCCGCTGCAATCATGGCTCTTACAATATTAAATACATTGCCACCGGCTAAATAATGGGTTTCTAGATCAGAAACCGTAATTGATTTTAACCCAGCTTTATAAGAAGTAATACGAGCACTTACCATGGTACGTAGAGGGATTTTACGTAAACTCATCCCAATAATGTTAAATAGAGAAATGGGAGTCCCTGATACAAAAGCCTGAAACCACAACCCTACATAACGAAAGAGCATTAAAAATAATACTAACCCAACAACACCTATTCCAATACATAAAACAAGTAGAAATCCGCTTAAATCAAAGCTATCCATTAGTTATCTCCTTTACAATTAAATATGCGCCTCTTCCACCTAAAACTACAATAGAGGCATCTTTTGTAATAAATCCACCCTCTGATAAAGCCTGATAGCGCTTCTTCTCAATCAATACATGACCTGCGGTTTTTAATTCAGTAATAGCCACGCCCTCTTTATTCACTAAATTATGATCAAAAAAAGAAGCGCTATATCCTTCTTGATCATCTTGCAAATAGAACTCTCCACGTCTTTTAGAGCTTTTGATCCACCAAAGAGCAGCTTTGCATGTTCCTATTATGGCAAGAACGGTTAACGCTAAATAGATAAAAGATAAAGCAATAGGATTACTTAAAAAAAATAAAATCAGACTTAGCACAATAAACAAAGAACCCAATATAGAAAATACAGCACCGATTAAGAAAAATTCGAAGAAAATGAAAATCAGTCCTAATATCGCAAATAAGCTAATCAACATAATTTATTCTTTAAAAGAGTTCAGAATAGTTATTTAGAAATGAATTTATAACACAAGATAAGAATAAAACAAAGCTTCCTCTTAAAAAGCCTTTTTCACAAGAGAATTATATACTAGAGTAAAAAAGCTTTTCGATCTTCTCAGTTGTTTTTTGATCAACTTCTATATTTATTCCTCGACGTTTTAACTCCTCCTCAATCTGAGTAATACGCTCTTCTAAAGCAGGGGTTGATTCAAGAACAGAAAATCGACTCTCTCCATAATTTGTAAAAAAAATTCGATTTTTTGTTTTATTTACCTCTTGCCAAGCTTTATAAAAAAGAAGCCCTCCTTTCAATACTTCTGGAGGGATTAAGGGATCTTTTACTAAACTTGCATCTACTTCTTTTGCTTTTATACGCTCATTTGCACAATTCGTAAGCTTACAGGCCAAGAACCAGATAGGAAGAGAAGCCAAGCTTGCAGGAAGATAATTCATGGAATAACAATTCACTGCAAAAACAGCCAAGTCGGCAGCTACTTGCTTTATAGCGTTTTTCTGTATTTGGTTTTCATTTTCTGTACTAAAGCCTTTTTGAGTTATGTCAATAATTTTTTTTCCATGAAGGTAAAGAAATTCATAACTATTAGGAGCAAGTTCTTTCAGTCTATGATCCAAAAAAATAATATGCCCATTAGCATTGTAATTTACTCCATTTTGTCCAATAGGGGCATAACATATTTCAGGTAATCGGGTTCTAATACAATGGGTCATAAAAGCCACTCTCCATTAAATAATTAATATCTGGTAAACTACCATAACTAGTAATAACATTTTACGAGCTATTTTTTAACCTTTTATTTCAAAAATCAAGGTTTTTTAAGTACTCTAAAATTACCTTCTGGGTTTTCTCTAGGTTTTTTTGGGTATGACCAAGCGATAGGAAATTTACCTCATAGGCAGAAGGAGATAAATAAATCCCACGGTGAAACAAATATTGAAAAAAATCCTTGAATTTAACTGTATTTAAGTTTTTTAGATCTTCTTGATTTTCTACTTGGGTTACCCCAAAGAAAAAACTAAACATTGAATTTAAGTGATGTAGGGTAATAGGTAAACTTTTTTTAGTAATGAAATCTTTAATAGGGCTTAAAAAGTCATTTGTCAATGTTTCAAGATGAGAATAGATCTGAGGTTGTTTTAAGGTAAGGAGCGTTTCCAAGCCAGCACGCATAGCAACAGGATTGCCGGAAAGGGTTCCTGCTTGATATACTAAGCCAAGTGGGCTTAAGTAATCCATAATCTCTTTTTTTCCCCCAAAAGCAGCAGAGGGAAATCCTCCTCCTATGATTTTCCCTAAACAGGTAAGATCTGGCTCAATTCCATAATATCCTTGAGCTCCATTTAGCCCTATGCGAAATCCAGTGACAACTTCATCAAAAATCAACACGACTTGTTTTTTCTTAGTTTCTTCTCTTAGCATAAGAAGAAATTCTTTCTTAGCAGGGACGAGTCCCATATTAGCCGCTATGGGTTCAATAATTACAGCGGCAATATCTGCAGTTTTTTGCAGAAAACAACGACAGTTCTCTATATCGTTAAAACGAAGAGAAATAGTATGAGAAATGACCTCATCAGGAACCCCTAAAGAAGAGGAGGTGGACATATCCAGAACACCTGATCCAGCTTGGACAAGCAATGCATCACTGTGGCCATGATAATGACCGTTAAACTTAATGATTTTATTTCGTCCTGTATAGCCTCTAGCTAGACGAATAGCACTCATAACAGCTTCTGTTCCAGAAGAGACAAAACGTATTTTCTGGATGGATGGCATGCAGTTTATAATTTCTGTGGCTAGTTGGTTTTCATACATATTTGTTATACCAAAACTAGATCCACAAGCGATCTGCTCAGTGGCAACTAATACAACATTATCTGGTGCATGACCTAAAATAAGAGCTCCCCAGCTCATACAAAAATCAATCCAGCTATGACCATCGACATCCCAGATTTGATCAGCCCTTCCCTTCTGAACAATTAAAGGAACCAGATCTACTGCTTGAAAAGAACGAACAGGAGAGTTTACACCACCTGGTGTAATAAGACAGAGCTCTGTATAGATTTTTTTTGTATTAGGCCGCATGAGTACCATAAAAGTCCTTTTTTACTAAATTTTTTGGGATTCTTTGTTTAAAAAGTTGCAACGGAAATAGATCGATCTCTAACCTGAAAATTATATATTAGCTAATTTAAAATATGTTCGTTAAAAAATTAAGCACTTTTTTTTATCTTCTACCCATAGCTATTTCAGCAGCGATTAGTTATAATGTAGAATTTGAAGGAATACAAGACATTCGACTTTTAAAAGCGGTAAAATCTTCTTCTCAACTCAGCTCGCAAAAAAAACGACCTCCTAATTCTATTCACGCTCTACGCTATCGCGCAGAAGAGGATGTGCCTTCTATCCTTAATGTTATGCATTCATATGGATATTATGAAGCAAAAGTAGATATTCAAATCCATGCTTCTCTAGATCGTAATCTAGTTTCTATACTGATCTATCCCGGCTCTCGTTACCGATTAAAAACTTTTGATATTCATTTAGACACAGATATAGAAGACACTTGTGCTTTTATGCGATTAAATCATCTAGGAATTGAGCTCAATAAACCCATACACACACGTAATGTTTTAAATGCTGAATTAAAAACGCTTAGATTACTAGCAGAGCATGGATTTCCTCTAGCTGAAATCAGCAGTAGAGAAATTATTGCTGACGGTCGTACAAAAGAAGTCACTGTTGATTTATACATTAAAACCGGGCAATTGGCTTTGTTTGGCCCTCTTACCATTACAGATGCGCCCGGAGTAAAATCCCGATTTTTTCGCAATAAAGTAACATGGAGAGAAGGTGATATTTATGACAGTCGTTTAGTGGAAAAAACGCAAAGTAAATTAATTAATTCTGAATTATTTAGTTCCGTAATAGTCAGATATAAAGGGCAAATCGATGCAGATGTCTCGCTTCCTATGCAAATTGATACAAGTGAAGCTAAACACCGCACAATCAATATGGGATTAAGCTATCAAACAGTATTTGGTCCTGGTATTACCTTTGGATGGGAAAATCGCAACATCTCTCGGATGGGAAGACGTTTAAGCCTACAAGGAGATCTTACCCATATGATTCAAACGGGGATAGCCAAATATTGGCATCCTGATTTTTATAAAATAGATCAAGATTTTATCTCACAAGCAGAAGCACAGCGCGATTCTTTATATGCCTATTCTTCTCGCTCCTATAATGCGCAAGCAAGAATTGAAAGAAAGTTTAATGACCATATAAGCTTCTCTTATGGAGTTCGCCCTGAAATGCTTTATGTATCAGAGAGCGTAAAAAATGGAAAATTTTGGCTTTTGGAAGTTCCTCTTTATTTAAGATATACTACAACTAATTCTTTATTAAATCCCACAAAAGGAACCACATTAGAATATGTTGCAATCCCTACATTTAACATGAAAGACACAAATGAAAAATATTTGTACCAACAAATTAGCGAAAGCACTTATTGGCCATTGGATAAAAAAAATAGAGTAGTCTTTGCACAAAAAATAAAAATTAGCTCGATCTTAAGCCATAATTTATCTGAGGTTCCTGTACCTAAAAGACTCTTAGGTGGAACGGATGAAGATTTAAGGGGATACCGCTATCGCACTGTTAGTCCTCTTATAGGGAGAAAGCCCACTGGTGGTAGAGCTGCTATTTATTTGAACTTTGAACTTCGTTTTCAATTCACTAAATCCATTGGACTCGTACCTTTTTTGGATTTAGGTAACGTACAAACATATGAACACTTGGCTCTACATGGTAAATGGTTTAAGTCTATTGGGCTTGGATTCCGCTATTTTACTTTTGTAGGCCCTTTTCGTTTAGATGTGGCTTTCCCTTTAGATCGCCGAAAACACATAGATTCTGTATATAAAATCTTAGTAAGTATTGGTCAAACATTTTAGAGAAATTATGCTTAAATTACTTCTTTCTCCTCTGCGTTGGATAATCAGATTACTTTTTCTATTGATCTTTTTAGTTTGTCTGTTTTTTGCATTGATCCAAACAAAGTGGGTTCAGGAAATCATTCAAAAGAAAATTACACAACTATTAGATGAAATGGGTGTACAGATTAGGCTAAAAGGTCTAAGTGGTACATTACCTTTTAGCTGGCAAATTGATCAAGCAACTCTATTTACTAACCCTTATGAATCTTGGAATATCCAAGCAATCAAGTTGCGTTTTGCTATTACTCCTCTTATCAGAGGACAACTTGTAGTTGATTACTTGCACATTGAGCAAGTAGGATGTACTTTTATGGAGGGCATTCCTTCTACTGCTAGCCTATCTATCGATGAAACAAGAATCCATTTACGCAAAGTATTAGAGAAGTTCTCATTCCCTATACCTATTCGTGTTAAACACGCTTATGTTTCTGACTTTTTTTGCCCCTCTTTATATCCCCTACACCTAGTGATTCAAGCAAAAGGAATGCTCAAAAATACACGAAGATTTTTTTTTGATGCATCTGTACTATCAAAATCAAATGACAAAGAAATCCTTCACTTGACCTTTGCAGGTAATAAAAGACGAAACCAAATCAACGCATATATAAAAATCCAACCCCCCCTCTTTGAACAAGAACTTTTAAGCGAACTTTCCTTAAAAGGACTATGGTCGAGCTGGTCTTCTCTTTTATATGATACTCATCTAAGTACTTTGCCTATTCAAGGATTTTTCAAGGCGTATCTTCCACCACAAATGCCAGAAGTAGACAAGTGTTTTGAACCGTTTCAATGGGACTGGAAATGTGCTTGTTCTTTTTCTATCCCTAAATTTGATACTCTCTCTATTTATAACCTACACATCTATAGCCCTTCTATAGATATCCGTGGTGAGGCAGTTATACACCCTAATCTAGATAATTCTTGGTTTAAATTTGATTTACACTCTCAGGATTTATCATTATTTAGCTCTTATTGCAAATATCCAGTGGAAGGGTCTTTACAAGCAAATGTTGCTTTTGACTCTGGTATTTTTCAAGCCAAATACATATTACCTGAAGCCTCGTTTAATAAAGTGAGATTAGCTAATATAAGGGGGTCTATTCAAGGAAAAATGCAACAAGAAATTTTTTTTGCAGATACAGATCTCTTCCTGCAAATAGAAGAGCTGCCTTTTAGAGCAGAAGCATCTTTAGAATATGTTCCTTCTCAAGAACTTTTTATCGATAAAGCCATTTTTACAGGAGCTTCTGCGAAAATGGAAGGCTTTTGCAAATGGGATTTAACAAGAAATATTTTGGAGGGGTCTATTTTCGCAAATGTGAGTCAACTCTCTCAACTCTTCTCTTTTACTTCCTATGATTTAGATGGAAGCTGCGCATTAGAGTGCAAGCTATCCCAAATAGATCAAGCACAAGTAGCCACGATTTCAGGCTCTGTAAACCGCTTCCGTTTTCAAAATCACTATGCAAATGAACTTTTATATAGTGCCCAACTGTACGATCTTTTTGCAAATATGGAAGGCAGTATGCATTTGATTGCTCATCAGGGACGCACTTCATTAGGCACCATTGATGTTTTAGAAATCAAAACCCGCTCTGAAGATCACGTTTGGCCTTTTAGCTTAGAGGCAACCGGTGATCTAGAGGGAGAATTTTTTTGTGAAATACAAGGATCTTATCGATTTGACCCCAATTTTCTTGCTTTTGAATGTACTTCTGCAAGAGGACAATTGCTAAATATCCCTTTTATGTTGCGTTATCCTTTTGAATTAGAAATCCAACCCTCTCTTTATACCCTTTCTCCTTTTTCTCTATCTGTTGGCGAGGGAAATTTTTATGCAACTGGTGAAATCAGCGCGACCCATTTACTAGGTAAATGTGATACAGCTCATTTTCCCCTGGAATTTGCCCGGCCTATTACTCGTAATCTTTCTCTAAGAGGGAATCTTTCCATGCAAAGCTCTATTGATGCTACTTTAGAAAACGCAGAAGGAGCTTGTAATGTAGTCATTGAAACAGCTCGTTTATTGCAAGAAGATGAAGATACACCCATCTTAGCCAAAGGATCTCTACAAGCTCGTTTAAATCAAAAAAAAATACAATTTTTTGTAGAAGTACGTACAAAAGAAGCAGAAATGATCGATTTTTCAGGCTTTATCCCCATAGAATACAACTTCTTTCCTTTTAGAATACAAATCGATGAAAACACTCCTTTTTCAGCAGAGGTCATTGCAGAAGGAAAATTAGAAAATCTCTTTGATTTTGTGCAACTGGGCTCTCATTATGCTACAGGCTTAATTTCTACTCGACTTTTTTTTTCTCAAACCCTTCTATCACCGCGTCTGCAAGGTAGTCTAGAATGGCAATCTGGCAGTTATGACAATTACTATACAGGAACCTCTTTAAGAGATATTCAAGCAAAACTTGCAGCAGAAAACGATAAACTACATCTCTTTTCATTTATTGCGCATGATCAAGAAGAGGGTGATGTTACTGCAACAGGAAATATCCTCTTAGACATCCACCAACATTTCCCTTTTCTTTTTGAAACAACCCTAAGACATACCCACCTCTTAAAATTTCCTGTTTTTGATTCGACATTTACCGGAGCTGTCACTTTAAGTGGAAATCGTTTAGGAGGACTTGCAAAAGGTGCTCTTTATGTAGACGAGGCAACCATCGAAATCCCCGATAAGCTATCCACAGATTTGCCTCCTTTACCGATTAAATTTATACATATCCCCCCTTCTGTTACTTCTTACACTTTTGATGGAAAACCTCTTTTCCCGATAAAGCTCGATTTTGATCTAACAGCATACGATAAAATCTTTGTTCGTGGTAAAGGTTTAAATTCTGAATGGAAAGGAAAAGTAAAACTTAAAGGAAATAATGCACATTTCATTACTGATGGCTCTTTGTCACTCATTAAAGGAGAGTATCTTTTCTCAGGGAAAGTATTTAAACTTACAGAAGGACAAATCGTATTTAATGACACAGCTAAATTCAGTAGTTACTTAAACTTAAGTGGACAGCTTACTCTTCCCGATGTTGTGATAACCGTACAACTAAGAGGCCCACTACAATCCCCGCAACTCACCTTCCAATCCAACCCTCAACTCCCAACTAGCTCTATCTTATCTCGAGTTTTATTTGATAAAGACATCAGTGATATTTCCCAGTCAGAAGCCAGTAAGCTTGCTAGTGCTTTAATGGCCATATCTAGTAGTGCAGGTCCTGACATACTCGATACCATTCGTAAAACGATCGGAGTGGATCGTTTAAATCTCGTTTCCAGCTCTTCTGGCTCAACAGAAGAAGTTGCTTTGCAAATCGGTAAGTATATAACAAAAGGCGTTCTGATTACTTTCTCTCAAAGCACCACAAGTAGTCATGTCATCGTAGAGATAGAACTTCCCTACGCGTTCGTATTTCAAGCAGAAACTCAAGAAGAACAAGAAGGCAAGTTTTCTCTCAAATGGACTAAAAGCTATTAGAGACTGTTCTTTTAAAGAAAAACAAAGATCTTCTAAAAAGATCATTTTAAATTACAAATAAGAATACATAATTATATAAATTTAACTAATAATTAATATTAATTTAATAAACCAAATTAAATTTAAATGACCTGATAGCTCCAATTTATTTTTATTAAGATTGCTTAAATTATCTTTGATTTGATATTGTGTTAGCTGAACCTTTACAAAAGAGAAAAATTATGGATTATTCAAATATTGGTTTGGCTTATATCGATTGCTTCTCAAGAGTAGAAAACTTTATTACAGAAAAAACTAAAGAAAAAATTACAGAAGCAGAAACTTTAGAAAAGGTGCTTAAAAGCTGTATGAAACTGATCTCTTTGTTTAGTAATCCCTCTTCTCAAAAACAAGTAGATTTCTTGGAAGATGAAAAAATACGAAGCTATTTTAATCAACTATTTATCTATAATCCCAGTTTGATTGGCCTACTACACCCAAATGCGGGATATAATGAACAACAATGCAAAGCTATTGCAAATGCTCTTAAAGAAGGAAATCTAGATGCTATTCCTTCAGTTTTATATCTTTTTGATACTAAAGACTTTCCTCGTATTGCTGATATCCTAAATAATGAAAAAGAACTTATTCCGAATAAAATCTCTCAAAAGACCTCAGAAGTGAGTCACAAGGCTGATAATATGACCGATTTTTCTAGAATGACTAATGAAGCTCTTAAAAAACAGGATCGCCTTGCACAATGCATAACTAGAAATCAACGCGGATAAAATGCATATAAGCCCTGCTAAGATAGCTGATTTATTACAACCCCATAAAAAAAATCTCCAAGAGATTAAAAAACTGACTGTAGATGAAAAGGAAGAACTGTATAGAACAGGATATGCTCTTTATTCTTCAGGAGAGTATAGGAAAGCCTCTTATTTGTTTTCCTATCTAGTGTTATCAGATCCTTTGATCGGTTGCTCTTGGCATGGCCTTGCAAGCTGTAAACAGGTTTTAGAAGAATACTCAGCTGCAATTGAGGCATGGAATGTGGTTTGTAAATTACAACCACAAGATCCACTTGGTTATTTTCATGCAGCGGAATGCTATCTTTCTATCCAACAAAAAAAAGAAGCCCTACAAAAGCTTGATAAAGCAGAAAAATTATCTAGTGAAGACCTCTTATTACAAAATAGAATTCAGATACTTAAGTCAACCCATGGTAATTAAATGGCCGAAGTTTCCTTTCCTAATCAAGTGCTTTTTGAAAAAAGCAGCTTAGCTTCTTCAAAAGTAGAAATAAATGCTTCTTCTAAAATACCCCAAACGTATTTTGAAAAAAGCAGTTTAGCTCCCTCTATAAAAGTAGAGACAGAAAAACCCTCTAAACCCCAATTACCCTCTTCTTTTTCTCCTCATAAATCTTATCAAATCTTATTGGTTGAACATGCAAAAAACTTAGATGTATTGCAAGGAACACTACTTAAATTTGATACAGATCAAATAGAAAAAGTTTCTGAAAAAACAAAAGTGATTTTTTCCAAACTTCTTGAAGAAACAAATCACTCAAGGGAAAGGGAAATAAATGCTAATAAATGGAAAACTGTTAATATGATTGTGGGTAGTGGCATAATGATAGCTTCTTTTTTTACCCTTCCTTCTCCGCTTACCATGATCCCTACTGTTTTAGCAACTCTTCAAGCAAACTTTACTGCTCAACAGCTAGTAAATAATGCATATTTACTGAACATAAAAGCAAAATTAACTCGTCTAAACCATGAACTTATGAAAGGAAAACATGAGCAATCACGCTTGACCCAAAATAGCGGAAATAATGTCTTTAGCGAAATAGAAGAACAGATTCATTTGCTTGCAATGGCTTTAGAAAAGCAAGTTATTAACTTTTAATCATTACTAAAAATATCAAAGAGAGGTTTTATGACAGTTGCTTTTAACCCATCGGGATTAATTAATTCTTTAGAATACAATCTACATAAAGGTGTATCTCGATCAAAAACGGATAACCAACAAAAAATTGAAGCTTGTACAGCAGAGGCGGATAAAATAATAGAACAAAGAAGTACTGCGTATCGAACAGAAGCCTGGGTTATGGTTGCATGTGCCGTAAGTCTGGTTGCATTAGCTGCAATTGGAGTAGCCATTGAGTGGAAAATGGAATCTATTAAGTCTGATTTGAGTAAGTTATCTAGTGTACATCTAAATAATCTTAGCCCTGAGCAAAAAATTAATCTAAAATACACTATAGAAAGCCTTGAAAAGGTTCAGAAAACATTAAATACATGTAAAAATTTTTCTAATGGTCTTAATATAGCAGCACAAAAAGGATCAGACTGCTATTCTTCTTTTTCAAGAGTATCCACTAATCAGTTAGACCATCAATACAAAAAAAAAGAGATGCGTTTACAACAGATACATCAAGAACTGTCTAGCTCATCTACTCAATCTCTATTAAATGATGTAAAAGAGATGAAAAGACGCCAACAACAAGCTAAAGCAGCAGCTGGTTAATTCTTTCTATCCTCTTAAGCTGCAATCTATTCTTGCTTGCAGCTTTTAATCTTATCTTTATTTGACCCCAAATCCGCTTTTACTTATAGTCCAGTTCATGGGTAAACTTGAAAAAATCGACCTCATGAACTTTAAGAATAGACTTTTTATGAATGCTAAATGGCAAAATCTTTTACCTAAATTAACGGTATTTTCCTCTGTTGGCGACTATGTCCTTTTGATTTTTGCGGTAACTAAGGCAACTCTCAAGAGACCTCCAAATCTTTCGCTAATTTTAAAACAGCTATACGATATTGGAGCAGCTTCTTTACCTGTAGTTGCCATTACTGGATTTTCTACAGGGCTTGTGCTAGCAGCTCAATCCTTTTATCAATTATCGGATAAGGGACTAGCTTCTGTTACAGGCTTGATGGTATCAAAAGCCATGTTAACAGAGCTAGGGCCTATTCTCACCTCTTTTATGATTACAGGACGAGTGGGAGCTGCTATGTGTGCAGAATTGGGAACCATGTGCGTTACAGAACAAGTGGATGCTTTAAAAAGCATGGCTGTTAACCCTAACCGTTATCTAATAGCTCCTCGTTGGATAGCAGGGATTTCCATGATGCCGCTTTTAACTATTTTTAGTATTTTCATGGGGATCTTTGGAGGCTACTTGCTTTCTATTTACTATTTTCATATGCCCCCTATGACTTACTTAGATCCTATTCCTATTCATGTGACCTATTTTGATTTAATAGTTGGAATTACTAAAGCTTTTGTTTTTGGCTTTCTGATTATGACGATCTCTTGTTTTAAGGGAATGCGTACATCTGGTGGTGCAGCAGGAGTAGGAGAAAATACAACAAATAGCGTAGTTATTACTTATTGTGCTATTTTACTGGTTAATTTTCTTCTGACTATTATTTTAAATTTAATCCACTTAGAACTGTTTGAGACCTCTCTATGATTTCTGTTCGTAATTTATCTAAAAGCTTTAAGGACCTTGTGGTTTTTTCTGATTTAAACCTAGACGTAAACCAAGGAGAAACCCTTGTCATTCTAGGACCTTCGGGAATTGGAAAAAGCGTTTTGCTCAAACACCTAATTGGTTTAATAAAGCCAGATAGGGGCACAGTAGATATTAACGGGATATGTATCACCGATTTAAAAGAAGAAGAGCTATCTAAAACTGTGGCAAATATGGGCATGTTATTTCAAGGAGCTGCCTTATTTGATTCCATGAGCGTGGAAAAAAATGTAGGATTTTACTTAAGTCAACATATAAATCCCTTAACTAAAAAAAAATATATATCTGAGGAAATTCTAGCTAAAGTAGATCAGGCTCTAGAGCTTGTAGGATTAAAAGGCACACAGAAAAAAATGCCATCTGAATTATCCGGAGGCATGCGTAAACGAGCAGCATTGGCTCGATTAATTGTCTATAGACCTGGAATTATTTTATACGATGAACCAACCACTGGGTTAGACCCTATTATTGCTATGGAAATTAATAAACTCATTGTAAAAACACAACAGGAGCTAAAAGCTACAAGTATTGTTGTTACCCATGACATGTTTTCAGCTCTATATGTTGGAGATCACCTAGCGTTGATTCGGGATGGTAAAATCGCACATATAGCACCTCGAGATCAATTCTTAGAAATTGATGACCCTCTAATTAAATCTTTATACAACAGTATTTCGCAAGATCCGAGAAAGCTAAGGGAGAAAGTAAACCATGGGTGAGCAAACAAAAAGTGTGTTAATCGGTGTTTTTTTTATTGTTGCATGTGCTCTTCTTATTTGGATGGTGGCCTTCCTAAAACCTAGCGTGGGGGATGGTAAACAAACCCTATACGTACGGTTTTCTAACATTGATCGCATTAATGTGGGTACTCGGGTACTCTTTGCAGGTAAGCCCGTTGGAGAAGTGACTTCCATTGAAGAAATTCAAAATGCTAGACAAAAGCCTCTATCTGATCTTCTGCAGCGTTTATACTACTATCAGCTTGTGCTTAAGATCGATTCCAAGGTCAAAGTATATGATACAGATGAAATTATGATACAAACAGCAGGGCTATTAGGAGAAAGATCTATTGCAATTATCCCCAAAGCTCCCCCTAAAGGCACAATCCCTAAACTGATTTCCGGTCAGCCGATTTATGCAGATTCGGTAGATCCGATTGAAAGCGCTTTTATAGAATTAAAAGATGCTTTTGCGGATCTACAAAAAAAAGCAGATGTCTTTAGCAACTGGTTTTTTTCTAATCAACAATCTTTTATCAATGCAGCTGACTCTTTTGCAGATACTATGACGCAGGCTAAATCCACTCTACAGGAATTTCAAGATAAAGAAATCATAGATGTGACAAAAACAGCTCTTAACAATTTCTCCTGCGTAGCAAGTCTAATTTCTGATGCCATTGATCAGTTAAATGCGAATAACTCCTTTGATAATGCAGGAATAGCTATTGCTCATGTTAGAAATACAGCAGAGTCTCTAGATCACTTAAGCAACGATCTTGAGTATGGAACAGGAACATTAGGAAAATTAATTAAACAAGATGATGTATATTGGCGATTAACAACTATCTTGGGCAAAGCCGATACGATGATGAATGATATTAATCACTATGGTCTTCTATTTAATTCTAATAAACGCTGGCAAAGACAAAGAGCTCAACGTATTTGTCTGATGAATTCTTTAGATACACCTCTGGGTTTTAAAGAGTATTTTTCTACTGAAATTGATCTGGTGAATACCGCAATGGCAAGAATTTCTATGTTAATCGATAAGGTCAAATACAATCCCCAGAAGCAGGATATCTTAGATCATTCTCAATTTCAGGAAGAATTTATGGAGCTAATGCGTCAGGTAGAAGATCTAACAAATGACTTGCGCCTTTATAACGAAGAACTTATACAAGCACAATAAAGGAGCTCTATGGCAGATCCTCTTTCTTATACGCATTTAAACAAGGGATTCTTTCTCATTGCAAGCCCAAACATAGATGCTGGCATTTACTTCCGTAGTGTCATTATTCTCTGCGAACACAGCTCGATTGGTTCTTTTGGGCTTATTTTGAATAAGCGTTTGGAAATAGATTTACCAGAGGAAATCCTAAACCAAAACGATCTACGTAATCAAAATGTGCATATTTGTGTAGGAGGACCCATTCAACCCAATCAAATGATGCTGCTTCACGCATTTCAAGAACTACCTGAACAAACACTAAATCTTTGCGAAGGTGTTTACCTAGGAGGAGATTTACAATTTTTACAAGAAGCCTCTGCAAATTCTCAAGGACCTGCTATCCGCCTATGTTTTGGATATTGTGGCTGGGGACCAGGGCAATTAGAAAGAGAATGCATTAGAGGAAATTGGTTGATTTATCCCGCTTCTTCTTTGTTTATTTTTAATACACCAGAAGAAAAGATCTGGCAAACCATCTTAAGAAAGATGGGCGGCAAGTATGCCACCCTATCTATGATTCCAGAAGATTTAAGTCTAAACTAACCCTCTTGTACGCCTGCTTTATTAAAAAAGCTCATTTGATATAGCTGAGAAAACGCTTCTTGTATAACAAATCCATTATGATTGAGCTTTTCAATAAAAACATGCATCGCACCAGCCATTCTTTGGATCCTGTCTTTATCTATACCACGCCCTCTTAACGTCATTGCAGGGGCATATAATAAGTAAAGCAGAAAATCTCTTTTTGATTTAAGCAGACCCTCTGGGTGATTCATCACATGCAGCCAAGCAAATACTTCTGCACTAAATATAGAACTTGTATCTACCCCATCTTTGCAAGTAAAGCTTAAAATATCTGGTGTTGTTTGATCTATTATATGCAAAAACAAAAAGAAATGAAAAATCTCAATATAATCTAATCTATCTTGATGAGAAAATTCCTCTTTCCCATCAAAAAAGAGCTCATGAACTAATAAAACAGCTTTATTTACAAAAAAGGTTAATCGACTGCTATTTATCGTTGGAGGAAAGTAGAACCCATATTCCTGCCCATTTAAGACCCCTTGTGCACATTTTGATAAGAAAACACTAGCTTTTGGACCACCGTCTCTTTGATGGTAAAAGTCACTATCTCTATCAAAAGTAATGACAACGAAATGATCTGAGAACTCTTGCTTGTATTGAGATTTCTCCAAGCAGTTACAGCGCGCTTTTTCTTGCCAAGAGGATCTATTTTGTAAGTTAATCACTAAATATTTCTGATCTTGCTCTCTTCCTAAAACCTGAATAAAACCTAAAAATTCAGGAACAAGCTCTACATCCTCTAGAGTTGTTTGCATAGTCATAGAGGCAATCTTCATACAGCTAATCTTCAATTTATCCGTTAAAATTGTATAAATTTGTATAGGCCAATTTTTTTGACTAAATAGATCTAAACCCTGTCCTAAACGCTGTTCTCTTACCAAAGTTAAAGCCTGCATCAAAGGACCACTTGGATATGCCTTAAGAGCATTACGAATGGCTACATCTTGATAAAGAATAACACTATCTAATTGAATTTTTTTTGCTGAAAGCAGCTCATTTTTACTATGCCCCATAGAAATCAACTGCCCAATTAACTCAAGAGCTTTTTCATAATTACAAGCTTGCGTGAATAGCAGATAAGAAAGCTTATGATATAAAGGATCGATTAAAGCCGTTAAAGGGCTAGGTCTTGGTTGAGAGATAGCCTGACGTAAAAACACACAAAAATCAACCAAGTATTGCTCACAGACTTTATCTGCATCATTTCTCATGAGATTATAAGGATTTGAAGCTAGCATTAAAGCAATTAATGCCTTACTCATGCAAGTCACACTTTCTTCTAATTTCAGATCTTTTACTTGCTTAAAAAAATTATCTATAAAGGGAAGGCTCTGTTTTAGCATCGCTTGGGCTATTATATGGGCCTGTAGATCTTTTGTAGCTTTTAAATGAGAAATAAGTTCTTGATAATCAGAATGTAATAGGAGTTCATCACTTTGCCCCACTAATAGAACGTGCCTTAGTAAGGCAGAAGGAGCAAAATAGCCTCCTTCTTCTTTACGTAGCAATAATAGTTCATAATCAGCATCTGAACGTATGGTTTCTAAATCTTTGATTAAGAAACCACTATCTGTAATGCGCTGTTCCTCTACCCCTACTTCTAGATCTTTTTTATTAAAATGAACGACCTTTGATTTAAAAAACTGCTTTAGATCTCGATACTCTTTTAAAAGCTGTACACTTTCTCTATCTTGCGTTTTCTTAAAGAGAAGTGTATACCTATCCCACTTTTTAACAGCTTCATCTGCTAGAGCCATAACGGCATAAACCGATTTTTCCATTTGCTGTGGATGAAAGTACTCACGGTCTGATTCGTATACCTTTCGTAAATAGTTTAGAATTGTACGAAAAATCTGCTGGACCTTTTCTCTTTTTAGTAAATCATCTTGTTCATTAAAACCATGTTTAATGATCGCTTCTTTTTCAAAAGGCTTTAGTTCAATAAGATGCGATAAATAATTCACCGCTTCAATAAATTCAGATTCAGAAACAGCTTTAGAAGCCATGTAAACACCTATTTATAGTATCATTAAATATAGCCTTATTATTAATAAGAACCCAATTTTAATTCAATTAGTATAAAAAATATCATCTTAATATAAATTTAATTTCATAAAATGCTACTTATTATAAATAAATGCTTAAGAATAGCTGTTTTAGAGATAACTGTTCAAGGTTGAGGAATTCTGGTTTCAAGCTAAGGAATGGTTTTTGTTATACTCGATAGGTTTTAAATTACAGATTTATAATATAGAAATTTTTAACAAGAAGACTCTTTAGCTCTTCCTTAGTCGTTTGATCAGATTAAGATTTGGAGAGCATCTGGGTAAGAATTTGATTTTTACTCTAGATTTTTTGAGATACTCAGTAACCAGTTTTGATCTGTAGTAACTTGCATTATCACATATCGCTATAATGCGTTTTACATGGGGATATTGCTTTTCTAATTTCTGAAATAAATCAATGGTAGATTGTGCATTTATGGAGTCTGCAGTAACAGTTGTTACTTCTAGATTATTAGCGTTTAACGCTCCATTAATATTTATTCTTTGACGGCCTCTATTGGCTTAGAGCTTTGACTCCTTTTTCAAACCATCCATAAGAAGGCTTGGAATTGTGTTAGGATGAAGTCCATCTATGTAAACTAGTTGATCTATTTCTGAAAGTTGTTCTTCTAGCATTATGCTCTTTGATAAAGTTACTGATTTTTTTGGCTGAACTAGACTCTTCTTGATTTACATAAGCCTTGAAATGATCTAGGTGTTCTTGATTAAGTCTACAAGCTTTTCCTATGTAATTTAGATTGAGTAAGACCTCTTTCCCTCCTTCTAGATATGTTTTATATTAATGTCTTATCGTATCATCATCTAGAAGCAACGTAGTAGGTTTCGTATGAGTCGGAATCTTAGCAGAATCTATGATAAAAATTCCATGAGAAGAACGCCTTGATGCTAGAATGAACGAACTCGAAGATGCGATTCTTGAAGAACGGATGAAGCGTAAAAAAAGTGCGTAAAATCTATTATTATAAGTAGAGAATCAAGATGAAATAGTCCACCTTACATCTAATTTATTGAAGTATGGTTAGTTTTCTGTAATTTATTCAACTTATTAATTTTTCTAAATTTTAAAGTGATATAAAAAAAAGAAAAAGAAATTAAATAATCAATAATTAAAAGTATAGGGTTCATTTTTTTTAAATTTGAATTAAATAATTGAATAAATGAGATGTTAACTGGAAATAAGAAAAAAAATAATTGCATTCCAAATCCAAAAGCAAACAAGAAAAGGGCAAATGCTAAAAATTTGGTTCCTCTTCTAATATATCCAAAATAATAAAACATGAGTTTATATAAGCATGTGCATCCAATTCCAAAAAACATTACGTTTTTTGAAGACTTCGTAAAATCTGGATGCATGAAAGAGTTGGCAAGTGTAAACGCAAAGGAAACAAAAAAGACCATTAACCACCATTTTTTAACCTTTAACTCATTCTCAGTAAATTTATTATTCAAAATGATAATCCTTTAATATTTTTTATTCTAAACAGGATTTGTAGAACAAGCCGCAACGCAAGCTGCTACGCATGCAGGAATAAATGCACCACCTGTTGCTGCTGTACAAGTTGACATGCACAAAGTATAACAAATAAAACCTGCTTCAGCAGCTGGTATGCTACCTAACATTTGTAAAGTCAGAAATATAGGTGCTACAACAGCACTTGCTTTAAGGATTTTAGCAGCATTCAATTTTGGCATGATATCATTTATAACAAGTTGTCTATTTGACAAAGAGCTAATTAAGTTCATAGCTTTAACCTTTGGAATGTTTTTTCTTTGATTTACATAATGAATTTAAATTCATATCATTTTTTTTAAGTAAAAGCAATTTTTTTTTCGGAAAATCTAAAAAAACGGACTTTTAAAGACATTGTGGTTGATCTTATTGACTCACCTTACGCAAACAAAGATCTGTATACTGAATTGCATTAGAAAAAAGATTGTTAAAAAAACAAACACATTGAATTTTTCTCATTGATTAAGTATAAATCTTGCTCATATGCAGCCCAAAGCGAATTTTTTAACACACAATTAAAAGAATCGACTAGAAAAGGCAAAATCCTTGATTCCTGTTACCTTTTAAATAAAAACTTTAAATAACATAAAAATCAGGCAAGAAAAACTAGCTACAAGCGGTAGGGTTAGAATCCATGTCAAAACAAGCCTACGGGCTGTTTTCCATTGTACATTGGGTTTTTCTTTGGCTAAACCAACTCCTGTTATACTGCCTACAATCATTTGGGTTGAACTAATTGGCATTCCTAGAAAGCTAGCTAGTAAAATAACTAAAGAAGAGCTGCTTTCTGCTGCAAATCCTTGATAAGATTTAAGGTGTGTAATTCGAAACCCTACTGTACGAATAACCCTAAAACCTCCAGAAGCGGTTCCAACCCCAATCACTAAAGCACAAGATAAAATCACCCAAAGAGGAATGCTATCTGTAGAAATAATACCTGCGCTAAAAAGCCCAAGAGTAATGATTCCCATGCTTTTTTGTGCATCATTTAAACCATGAGCTAAAGCGACAAGAGCAGAAGAGACAATTTGCAAACAGGCGAATAAACGAGTAAATTTATCAAAACGCTTTATGAAAAATTGTAATATTTTTAGAAAAGAAAAACTAAATAAACAACCCATTAGGGGTGAGAGAACCATCGGAATAACTACCTTCTTCATTAAGGGATACCAGTAAATTGCTTGTAACCCGTTTTGTGCCCAGACAGAACCGATTAACCCTCCGATCAAAGCATAAGAAGAACTGCTAGGGATCCCTAAAGACCAAGTGAAAACATTCCAAATGATGGCTCCTAATAAAGCAGCAATGATTGTGATAGAAGAGGTGTAATTTGGATCTACTAATCCAGATGCAATCGTCTGAGCAACACCACTAATTTGTGTCGCTCCTATCACATTCAATATAGAGGCCATACAAATGGCTACAAGCGGTGTTAATACACGTGTCGCTATGACAGTAGATACCACATTTGCTGCATCGTGAAAGCCATTGGTATAATCAAAAGCAAGTCCTAAAACTACAATACAAATAACAAGAGCAAAATCCATATCAATCCAAATTCTTTAAATATATAACAATTTTGACCTTGTTATAATCTAGACATTTATATACAAAAAAAATATATTACAACCTATAATTAAGAGGGATATATGAGGAGATTATTTACATCTGCCGCGTTTGTTTTAGCCCTTTGTTCCTCTTTAGATCTTTGCTCTGAATCGTCTATTCGGATTGTGCCTGTATCTGCTACACCTGAACCCGATCATGTAAACGTAAAAGTTATTTATCCTTCAGAAAAGGAGTTGTGCCGTTCTGATAGTAGAGGGCAAATTCGCATTACAGGGCTTGCTTTGGGAGTAGATAGCGAATTTCCACGCAAAAAAGAAATTTTCAATGATCCAAAAGGACAAACCCTCCACATAATCGTTGATAATCAACCCTATTTTACCATTACTGAATCAGATATGGACGCGGGAAGAGGAATTGATGAAAACAGTAATGAGCTTGCTTTATTTGACATACCTTTTGCCCTTCGCCCAGGTATGCATGTCATGCGCGTTTTTCCCGCTCGCTCGTTTAAAGAAAGCCTCAAAGACAAGGGTTGCTTTGCAGTAAGAACTTTTTACCATCAAAACCACGATCATCGCTTTTCTGTAGATTTATGTAAGCCCTACTTAACTTATAATGAACCTCAAGGAGAGTATTTTCAGCAAGGTTGTGACCAAAGAGGCTGTAATCCACAGCCCATTTTACTGGATTTCTATATTACCAACTGCCAATTATCCCGAGATGGTTACAAAGTAAATGTAGAAATTGATCATGCTACAAAAGAGATCCTTACCTCATGGCAGCCTTATTACATATATGGTCTTAAGAGAGGCACTCACCGTATTCGATTACAGCTTTTAGATTCTAATAACCAATTAGTCCCTGGAATATTTAATAATGTTGAGCGCAGATTTAGCATTCAATAAATGGATGAAATTACTAAAATTAAGCGAAGTACTATTAAACATAGCCCTTATTATTTTTTGTTTCTTTCTAGTTAAAGTATTTTGTAATGGTCAAACTTCTGGTTTTCGTATAGAAAAAATCCAAGGCTCTATTCCAGATACAGAAGAGTGGAAGATTGATAGCTTATTTCAAAATGCAGATCTCTCTTGCTTGGATCAGCCTTTTTACTTCTTAGAAAAAGGAGGTCAAGCATACGCTTTTATGTCAAAGGATAAAAAGTGTGTCATTAAGTTTTTGAAATTTAGGAAAATTAATCCCTCTTTTTCTCTAAAGCTACTTTCTGCGTTTCCCTGTTTCCAAAACCAATATCTTAAAAAATTATTACGATTAAGAAAACGGATTGAGAAAGAATGTAAAAGCTATGAAATCGCTTGTGAGGATCTCTCTAAGGAAAGCGGATTAATCTTTGCTAGGTTGCAAAAAAATTATCCCCTAAACCGCTATGTCACAGTAGTCGATAAAATAGGGATGACTCGCCAAGTCTTTCTAGATCAAGTTGTATGCATTGTACAAAAAAAAGCCTCTCTTATTTACCCAGGCCTTTCTCAGATTATTCAAACAGAAGGAGAAAAAGGGGCTCAGGTGGCCATTGATAATTTAATTGAGTTTTTTATACAAAGAGGCAAAAAAGGCATTCTTGATTTAGATCCTAAAATCAATAAAAACCTTGGATTAGTAGGTTCTCAAGCCATGCAGATCGATTTAGGAAGGCTTTGCCGTGATTCAAATCAAAAAAACCCTAAAATTTTACATCAAGAAATCAAAAAAATCATCACTCCCTTACAAGAGTGGTTAAATTTACATCATCCTTCTCTTGCAGCTTATCTAAATCGGCGTTTATCAAAGGATTGTTAAAAGGCCCAAAGCTCCTTTCGCTAGCATTTGTATTGCCATTGCCGCTAAAATTAATCCAGCAATTCGGTTAAAAATATTGATTCCTGTTTGTCCTAAAAATCTCTCGATATTCCCAGCAAAATATAAAGTAACCCCTATGACTAAGGCTACTAAAGCTGCACAAATCGTCATATATACCTGGCTTGTTAGTCCTGGATAAGCAGCATTAGCTATAATTACCGTGCTAATCGCTCCGGGGCCTGCTGTAATGGGGATGGCTAAGGGAACAATAGCTACTGAGTCTTTTTTTTTCGCTTCTTTTTGATCTTCTATAGTTTGCTTTATACGGCTAACTTGTGCGTTTAGCATAGAAAAAGCCAATAAAAATATTACTATTCCGCCCGTTATTTGAAAAGCGGGTATAGTAATTCCTAAAAAACTTAAAAAAGAGCTTCCAATCCAAGTCATTGAAATAAGGATTACTCCCACTGCTACACCAGCAACTAGACCTGTACTTTTTTTCTCCTTCAATGTCATTCCTTGAGTCAAATTCAGAAGAGCAGGAAGAGCTGCAAAAGGACTGCAGACAACAAGTAAAGAAATAAAATAGTTAATAATTTGTGTGAAATTCATAGTTCTCCGATAATAAAAAGTGGATCAGATATACCTAAAAAACCTAAATTTAGCAATAAATATCCGTACTTCTATTTTTAATATAGCAAGGGCTTTTATTTATTTGGCAAAATATGTTATTCTATTTTCTTTAAATTTTTTAGTTTTTAATGAACGAAATCCTTTTTTTCTCACATCTTTTTATTGTAACGCTATTTGTCCTAATTTTTTTAAAATTAGGTAAAGAAGCTGTGATTGCATCGGTTGCTATCCAAGCAATTCTTGCTAACCTATTTGTCATTAAACAAATTTCCTGGTTTGGCTTTGAAATCACATGCAGCGATGTATTTTCTATTGGTAGCATTTTTTCTTTAAATTTATTAAGAGAGTATTTTGGTTTAGAAATAGCAAAAAAAGCTATTTGGGTATCTTTCTTTACTATGATTTTTTTTACTGTAATGTCTCAAATACACTTATTTTATCTGCCTTCTACATTTGATAACACACACTCTTCCTTCCTTCAGATCTTAACACCAACACCCAGGCTTCTAATCGCTTCACTAGCTACTTTCATGGTTGTTCAGCAATTAGATATAAAATTATTTGGTTTTTTTAAAAAGAACCTTTCTGTTCCTTTTTGGTGGCGTAATGCTATTTGTATAACAATTACGCAACTGCTTGATACCCTTTTATTTTCTTTTTTAGGTCTCTTTTCTCTTGTTACCTGTTTAACCGATATTATTTTAGTCAGTTATTTTGTAAAAATTGTCATCATTGCTTTATTAGCCCCTCTGACGACTTGCGTAAAATGGCTGATTCCCCAAACCCCAAGAGACTCTTATGACATTTCGCTTTGAACTTATTCATACCTCTACTAAATCTAAAGCCAAAGTAGGAAAAATCTATACCCCTCATGGAGTCATTGACACTCCTAACTTTGTAGGGGTTGGCACAAATGGGACTATTAAGGCCCTTGATAACCAAGCAGTCCATGAGATAGGTCTGCAACTCATGTTTTGCAATACCTATCATTTATTGCTTCAACCAGGAACCTCTATTGTTAAACAAGCTGGAGGGCTGCATAGCTTTATTAATCGCAGTTTACCCATTATCACCGACTCAGGGGGATTTCAAGTTTTCAGCTTAGCTTACGGTTCTATTTCGGATGAATTAAAAGGTAAAGGAACAAAAAAACAAATAGGACATGTATTAAAAATTTCTGAAGAGGGTGTAATCTTTCGATCCTATCGTGATGGAAAAAAAGTCTTACTCACTCCAGAGAGCTCGATTGAAGCACAAAAAGATTTAGGAGCTGATATTATTATTCCACTTGACGAACTCCCCCCTTATCATATCGAAAAAAAGGCCTTAGAGGATTCCTTAAGCCGTACGCATAGGTGGGAAGAACGCTCTTTACATACACATTTAAAAAATCCCAATAACCAAGCGATGTACGCTGTGATTCATGGCGGCATTGATGCTGCTTTAAGAGAAAAAAGCTGTCGTTACTTAACAAAACTTCCCTTTGATGGCTTTTCTATTGGAGGAAGTATGGGCAGAACCAAACAAGAGATGTTTGAAGTTCTGCGCTCTACCCTGTCACATCTGCCAATTGAAAAGCCCAATCATTTATTAGGGATTGGAGACTTGGCCTCTATTGAGATGTGCATACCCATGGGGATTGATACTTTCGACTCTTCTTACCCTACAAGAGCTGCACGTCACGGTATTTTATTAACACAAGAAGGACATGTAAAAATTGGGAAAAACTCCCATGCTCAGATGTTTTCCCCTCCTGAAAAAACCTGCTCTTGCTCTACATGTAGTAGATTTAGTTTAGCCTACCTACATCACTTGTTTAAGGCAAAAGAAGTTACCTATATGATTTTAGCAACCATACATAATCTGCACTTCATGGTTCAGCTTATGCAGCGTTATCGCACTAAAATTTTACACAATGACATTTGAAACAAAGCATAATTGCTCAACATAACAAGCGTAACAAGTAGGATAAAAAGATTCTTCTGCTCCTAGTTGAATACTAGGACCATCTAGACAAGCTTGTCCATTTACATGTCTTAAATTCATAATGGATTTAGAATGACAATAGTGACAAGTTGCCTTTACCTCTTCTATACGATCTGCTAATTCCATTAGACGTAAAGACCCTTCAAACAAGCGTGCACGAAAATCTGTTCTTAATCCATAACAAATCACAGGAATATTTCGGGCAATGGTTAGTTGCCTTAACTCTTCAATATGCAGAGCAGAAAGAAATTGAGCCTCATCTACTAGAGCACAACTAATACCCTCCCAGTTATACTTTAAAAGTACTGTGCCCTCATCCACTAAAACATCTGCTTTCATTTCAAGACCAGCTCGTGATTTAATCTGCTCTTGGCCGAATCGATCATCAATCTTTGGCTTAATCAGTAAGGCTTTTTTTCCTTGCTGCTTATAATTATGCGCTACTGCTAATAGATTTAGCGTCTTTGCGCTTCCTACAGTGCCATAGCGAAAATATAGCTTTGCCATTCTGAACTCTCTTTTAAGTTTCCTGATTCCATAATCTACAGGATTTTAGAAAATTTCCGCTCTATTTTTTTTAGAGAAAAAATCCTAAAGCAATTAATACATTTCATACAAAAGAATAGTCAGGTGATTAAAAGATCTCTATTGTGATTTTGAACAAATAAACACAAGGAGACACCACGCCTAAGGGCTATCATCACCTAACCTACTACCCAACCTCCACATCCATCGACAAAGATGTGATCTACACAGGAAGAATTGCAACTGGTGCTATAGCTAAAAAAGCTTTGAAAATTAGACAAGAAATGAAAAAAAGCAAAATGGGATTTATAGCAAATGAAGCGGATAGCGTTCTCCCGTTTTGTAAAAAATTTACTGCTTATATGTTGAAGATAAGAGCCTTTGTAACCAAGCCAACTGGTTAACAGCCATATTTAGATCGGTTGTACGAGTGGTTTTTTGGGCAGATCATCAAAACAGGTGGGGTGCTGTTTGGGATTATAGCAACAAAGTTATGACCCATTCGGAAATCATATGTAAAGGTCTACCTGGATCTATATCAGGAAGACCTGTTAAAGGAGAATGGACCGAAGCTTTTGTACGAAAGGTAGTAGACTGGGAAAATCAAGGGGCCACATACATCCCATATCCTAATGGAACTTGATTGGTGTAAACATTAATGCCTTTCGTTACAAGAAACTTTCTTTTACACTTAATGCATTACAAACTTATGGGGTTCTAAAGACCCCAAAACAAAATTTATTTACGAAGCAACCAATCTGTAGTACGTGAAACACAGGAATTCTCATTTCCATAAGAATAGTTTGATTCAATACATCTGTCTGCAGCTCTTTGAGTAGCTCTTTGCGCGTAACCTGTTGAGTTGTTAACAGACCTTTGTATGTGTTGCTGTGGAATATTTGGGCTGTTATTCACGGCAACTTGTGTCATTATAGGAGTTGCTATTTCTCTAACTGTTGTTAGATTTTTAGTTAAAATTTCCTTTGCTACGGCCATCTTAGCTTCTCTTCCAGCATATTTGGCGGCTAATGTATTTTGCTGTCCATGATTTCCAATAGGGAAGGCCATAATTATCTCAGTATGTAATTTTTCATTTCATATTGACTTCTCAAAAACAGTCTGAACTGACACTAAAGAGAAATCTGACGAAATATTATTAAATACTATTTTAAAATAGATGTCTGTCAGATTAAATCTTGATTTGTACACTTAAGCCTATCAAGGCTTTTGTAAATAGATTAACAGCAGATAACGGAAAAGAATTTGCCCATCACCAAAAGGTTCGTTTTGAGTTAGAAACAGACTTCTATTTTGCGACGCCCTACTATTCTTGGAAAAGAGGTCTTAACCAGTATACAAATGGACTAGTTAGACAATATTTTCCTAAAACACAAAGCTTTTTAGCTACTACTTCCAAGGATGTTAAAGAGGTAGAAACACTTCTCAATAACAGACCTAGAAAAGCTCTTAACTTTGAAACGCCACTAGAAGCATTTAGCAGATTATCTAAAAACATGCTATGCTCGAGTACAAAATAGATGTTTTTTCAAATATTTACACTCTCTTTTTTGTGCACTTCGCACTTGAATAGGCCTATCTATAAATTTTTGTTATAAAGAAAGAACAATATTGGAAATAAGCTACCAGGACTGATGGGATATTAGATAAATTCTTAAAGTCGGTGAAAATTTTAAAAGTAATGGTAAATTAATTATATAATAATAAAAACAGGATTTTTTATTCTACTTTATTATAAAGTACTAATAACAGCTTTGCAAAATCATTTCTGGTAATAAATTCTTTGCTATGCCAAATAATTTTCGTATTATCGAGACCATTTCAACTATAGTATTGACATTTTCAACTTCTTGACTTAATCGAGGAAAATCCACTTCATTTAATCGCGTACAAAAAGTTTGTACGTGATTTAAGTAATAAATTAATAATCTTTTAAATTGAGGAATTCTCTTTTCCATAGTTATTCTGATCAGATAGTCTCCTGATATCATACCAAACATTCCAATAACCACACCCATTACCGATATACTAGCCCCTGCCCAATAACCATACCAGATCTCATTAATTTCCTTTTTTTGCCCCAAAGTCGCCGCTACTAATGGAGTAAATAAAATCCCTATTGCTACATGGTGAATAACACCTGCAGTTGCAGAAAAGGCAAACCCAGTATATCTGATTCTTGGAACTAGTGACTCATTGATAAAATTTCTCTTTTCTGGTTTTTGACAACAAATATCAATAAAATTATGCAACATAGTTAAAGCCAACCCATGCACATTATGAGAGGTTAAGATCCAGCGTATGAGCTTTGCTTCTCTAGAAGATTGCATAGGCTTTTCATCTAAAAAAAGTAGGTTATTTCTAATAACAGTGTTAGCAGGTATAGAGAATGGAACTGATAATAGTATAGTTTGTAGGTCACATTCTGTAGCGATTCTACTAACTAAGTTTAAAGGAAAAACAGGAACTTCTACTTCTTTATGCACTGCTTCAATAGATTCCGCAGGAAAAATTATAGTTTGCAAGTTAAGTTTAGTAACTTTATCAACTAAATTTTCTACTTGTTGATTACTTTGTTTTTTTTCTATAAGACTACCTTTAAAAGGCAAGCCTCTTACAAAAAGTAAGTTAGGGTGTACATAAGAACATCTACTTTCTACTATAGCTATTAAAGGCTTAGGTCGTTTACATGTTACTAAAGAATTTTTGAATACGCGTAAATCTTGATAAGGAATGGACCGCTTTATACAACTATTTATATTTGCTTCAGCACTATTATAGGATAAAATATTAGAAACTGTAGTCATAAAACCTCTTTAATCAAAGAAACCAAAATTTATAAATTAATAGTAAATAAAAATAAATAAAAGATATAATTTTAAAGTTAATTGATATGTCTATAAATTAGGTTTTATATAGAAATTTATGGAAAATATTTACATTAAAAAGCACTAACAGATGATTAGTAAGCTTATAAAAACGGAGGAGGTAGGATTCGAACCCACGGTCGGTTGCCCGACTGCTGTTTTCAAGACAGCCGCGATCGGCCACTCTGCCACTCCTCCTTAAGGATTTAGGAATTATAACGAATCTGTTTTAATTTTCAAGCAAACTGATTTAAAAACCGCAAATTGTTTTCGGTGAACAATCGAATATCCTTAACCCCGTAAAGAAGCATAGCAACCCTTTCAATACCCATTCCCCAGGCATATCCGGAATATTTTTCTGGATCAATGTTTGCGTTTTTAAGAACTTGCGGGTGCACCATACCAGCTCCTGCAACTTCTAACCAGCCGGTATGTTTACACAACCTACACCCTTGCGCCTTGCAAGAAGTGCAAGCAATATCTAGTTCAAGTCCTGGCTCTACAAAAGGAAAGTAACTAGGGCGAAAACGTGTTTGAATAGATGAACCAAAGAACTTTTTCCAAAATTCATCCATGGTAGCTAGTAGATCTGCAAATGTGACTTTGCGATCAATATACAAACCTTCTACTTGATGAAAAAACACGTGTGATCTACTACTAATTGTTTCATTTCGATAAACGGTTCCTGGGGCAATAATTCGAATAGGTGGCGTATTTTCTTGCATTACCCGTAGCTGCGTATTAGAGGTGTGTGAGCGTAGTAATAAATCTTTTGTAATGTAAAAAGTATCTTGCATATCTCGGGCTGGGTGATCTGGGGGAAAGTTTAGCCCTTCATAGTTGTAGTAGTCGCTATCTATATCAGGACCATATTGTACAGAAAAACCCATATTACAGAACAAATCTACAACCCTATCTAAAGTTAATTGTAATGGATGTCTTCTTCCTATGAATCCCCTTCTTCCAGGAATTGTTACATCTATTTTTTCTTCAGATAAACGTTTGTTTTGCTCTACATTGAGAAAGCTTTCAAGGCCATTTTGACAAAGTTTTAAGATTTCTTCTTTAAGATCATTAATCTCCTTTCCTATTTGAGGACGAAGATCTTTAGAAACCTCTTTTAGTTGTTGCATTATATGTTGAATTAAGCCCTTTTTACCAAGATACTTTATCTTCAATAACTCAACATCTTTACTATTTTTAATTTGTGATAAATCTGATTGAAATTGCTTTTGAATAGAAGAAATTGCATTACGCACAAAAAAATCCTTCTAGATATGCGCCTGTCTGTAAACAAGCGCTTTTAAGAAAAAATAAAAACCTAACAAAATGCAAGCTTAGCAGCATTTGCAACAGCAGCAAACCCCTTAGGATCTCTTTCTGCCATTTCAGCAAGTCTTTTGCGGTTAATCTGACAATTAGCCAGAGACATACCATGAATGAGTTTACTGTAAGAAATCCCGTTGATTTTTGCCCCAGCACTAATACGAATAACCCATAAGTTACGGAATTCTCTTTTCCTCAGTTTACGGTGACGATAATTAAAAGCTTCTGCTGACAATACCGCATCTTTTGTCAAACGAAGGTGATTTTTGCGATCTCCAACAAATCCCTTAGCACGTTTGAATAATCTCTTGCGGGAACGCTTGGAAGCCACAGAACTTGTGACTCTAACCATATAGATTCTCCATTATTTTTTTAAAATTATAAAGGGTAATTCACCCTACTCCCATTAAGCGGGCATACATTTTTACCTGTCCTTGATCTACTAATGCAGGGCGGTGTAATTTACGTTTGCGTTTGGAAGATTTCTTTGTCAGTATATGGCGACATCCAGGACGCCGACGAACTAGCTTCCCAGTTCCGGTTACCTTAAATCTGGCGCTTACTGCTTTTTTTGTTTTCATTTTCGGCACTGCTTACCCCTTTATTCTTAAACTATTTTACTGTTTTTTTTTGCAGCACCTGGCGCTAATACAACCGACAAACTACGCCCAAGCATTTTAGCTGGAGCTTCAGGAGCGGCTACATCGATAAGAGCTTCGCACATCCCTAAAACGGCTTTTTGAGCATATTCAGGTCGCGCCATTTCCCTGCCGCGCAACGTGCAAGTAATTCGAACTTTATTCCCTTTTGAGATGAAGTCACGTGCATGCTTTAACTTTACCATGATATCGTGGTCATCTGTATTTGGCTTAATCTTTATTTCCTTAACTTTAACCTGATGCTGCGACTTTTTTTGTTCTTTCTCTTTTTTTGTTAGTTGATAACGATATTTACCATAATCGATAATTTTACAAACAGGAGGAGCCGCATTTGGAGCGATTTCTACCAAATCCAGTCCCATTTGTTCTGTTTTTGTCAAAGCCTCAGCTAATGACAAAATCCCTAATTGATTTCCTTCTTTATCAATTACACGCACTTTTAAAGCACGAATTTCTCTATTGATTCTCAGATTCAGAGTTCTTACCCCCAGTTGCCATTTGTATCCGTGTAAACAAAGCATCTAACGTTATGCCCTGTTCTTGATTTAAGCCTGACTCATGCAAAGTAAGCGTATTTGTTAACCGCTCCTTTTCGCCAATAAGCACAATATAAGAAATACATGCTTTAATTGCCTCATAGAAACGCTGCGATAAAGAAATGCCATATTGATAATCCATTAATACTTTAATGCCTTTTTGACTCAATTGAGAACAAATAGTCTCAGCGTAAACTCTGCTTTCAGAATTAACCACAATAATACGTATATTTTCATTATTTAACCAAAAAGGGAGCTTACCTCCTGTTTGCTCAACAAGCAGTCCCATCATTCTTTCTAAGTTACCAAACATAGAACGCAAAAGAATTACTTCTTGATCACTCTTTAAAATGCTTAAAAATGGCCCAGACCACCATCTTTTTAAGCTATCTGCAATGTGTATTTCTACACGCTCTATAAAATCAGAGTGGCCTTTTTTCTCCACACGGTAGTCTAACTGCAGTTCCTTTAAAGCCATTTGCATGATAGATAAACGCATGTCACTTTTTTTTCTAATTTTACCATGAGAAGTGCGTAAAATAATTTGGAACTCAAAACCCAAGATTTTAGGGGTTTTTAAAATGAATTGCAAGGAAGAAATACACTCTTTTAATAAGTTCTCTTTCAAGCAAAATAAGTGAGTGGAATCCGTCAAATAACAAAAAGGCTGAAAAAGTCCTTGTTGCATATCGTTAGAGTCTGGATTTGTAATCCAAGTAAGCTCTGCTAACTTATTCATCTTTTTTTGAGAGTTTTGAAACACCTGTTTATGATACGCAGATATAGTATCATAGCTATTTATAGTTGTTGGCAAATAAGGAGAAGTAATGAATTCAATATTTTCCTTGAAAGATTCTTTTTTCCAATAGTTTATCAAAATATTTTTTACAGCTTCTGCTTTAGGTAGCCAAACCCAACCTTTCTGGTTTTTTAAAGGCATGAAAAGTCGCATATCGCAAATCAGTTGAAGATGATTGTGCTCCTGCCAAAATAAACGCTTCTGCTTGTAAGAATTGTTCGCTATGCCAACAATTCGAACAATATCTGGAATTGAAGAGCAAACAATAAAAGATTCTTTTAATTTTGTCGTAAATGTAATTCTATTCGTAGGGAGATTAAAATGAGAAACCCATGTAGCAAACTCCCCTATTTGCCCCATGGTCACCAAAGAACATGACGTCTTTTTTAGATTTTTAGCGATTAGATACTGCTTTTGGTGCTCCATCCACAAAGCAGCATTACTGGGTGTCATCTCAAGAGATTTTAGAGTCCTATTCTCTTTATGAATCATCCTCATTCTGTCTTCAATAATCCCTAAAAGATAGGGTTCAAAATCAAAAGGGAAAACGATATCACAAAAAAAACAAGTCTCTGTCCCTTGACCCTCTACTAAGAGAGCCTTTGGGAATAGTTCTACAACAGCGGCTGACAAAAGCAGAAAATTGATTTGATTTTCAATGATATTATTACTTTTTTTAAACATAGAAAATTTGGGATATAGCTGATTTGAACAGCCGACCTCCACGATGTCAACGTGGCGCTCTAACCAACTGAGCTAATACCCCATTATTATGGTTTTAGATTCCTAAACATGATATCGAAATGATTTAATTCTAATCAACTTCTTTAAAGCAACTTATTTCATCTAAGAAAAGGCAGTTGCTTGAATCTCCTTTTAAATTTACACTCAAAAGCATCTACTTATCCCAAAAGATTTTCATGGATTTTTTACCCCTATATTCTCATCTAGAGCTAGCACGTTTTTATTGGAAAATGGTCTTGCAACGAGGAGATTGGGCTATTGATGCGACTTGTGGAAACGGCAAAGATACTTTACAATTGGTAAATTTTTCTTTAGGAGGGATTATTGGTTTAGATAAACAACAAATCGCTATTGAGAATACCTCTTTTTTATTAAAAAAATCCTTGCAAGAAGATCAGTATAAAAAAATTCATTTATTTTGCACATCGCATATTCATTTCCCTTCCCTTGCCTATAACTACCCTATTCGCTTAGTTATATACAATTTAGGATACCTTCCAGGTAGTAACAAAAAAATTACTACCGTTACAGAAGATACACTAAAAAGTCTTAATGCTGCTCTTGAGCTAATTATGCCAAGCGGCTTAATTACTATTTGCTGCTACCCAGGTCATGCAGAAGGAGCTAAAGAGCAATCCTTCTTAGTACAGAAAGTACAAGAATTATCCTCCGCCGAATATGCTATTTGCCATCATACCTGGCCAAATAAACACGCATCGGCTTCTTTGTTATTGATTCAAAAAAAAAATAGTTATTAAATCATTTCTTACATCTCTCTTGTCTATCTTTACCTAAAATAAAAAGCAAGAAATGATAAAAAAAAGTTTACACTTTAAAAGTAAAAATATATCTATTTTATTGAAGAGATTTATAGAGAAAAAAGAAAAAACCACAAAATAAAAAATAATTAACATCAAACAATAAAGATATTTATTAGTATTGATTTCTAAATAAACTAGAAATAGAATTAAGTGTGCGGTTAATTATACTTAATTAAGATTAATAAATAAAACAATTAATTAATATGACACAAAAAATTACTTATTTAAGCTTACATTTTAAGCTAAAATCTCTTTCTGAAGAGATGAAGCGTTGCTTTATTTCCCCTAAAGCATACGAATACTTTTCTAAGCAACTAGCTGCTATAGAAAAGGAAATTCAAAATTTATATCAAATAGATCTTTCGTTTGCTAAGCATTCTAAAGAAATTCTTATCAGTTTATACAGACAACTTGAGGACCGTTTAGTAGAACAAGAAATTAATTTAATTAGGCACAGATCTGAAGAACTAAAAGAACAGGTTACTCGTAAAGCAATTCGTATTTTAAAACAACAGATTCATGATTTTGAATATCATCACCGCCCTGCTGTTGCTGATAGACAAGTAGTTGCAGAAGCTAAAGTGATCCTTAAACAAGCTGAAAAAAATCTTAAAAAAAATACAACACCTTCTCATTTGAATTGGTTTTCCAAAAGACAGACCTTGCTCTACTTAGGATTTTATATCGAATATACAGAAGAATTATTTGAAATTGCTGCTCTGCTATATAATGACCAAAGTATTCAGGCAAAGCACCGTTTTAACCTTTTACCTGAGGAATACAAAAAACGCGTCTACAGAAATATGGAATTCTTAAACACAAAAATTTTTGAGAAAACTTTTGAGACTATCCAATGCTTAATAGGCACAGCTCGTGAGTTGGTTGGCACACATGAAGGATTTCCCACTAAAGAAGAAGTTGATGAGATATTTCTTGAATTGTTTGAAATCTTAGATCAAGAAAAAGCGATAGGAACCCCTTGCATGTTTAAGTCAAAAGCTTTTGTTGGATAAGTAACGCTTTTAGCCTCTTGCATGATATAAAAACTGCCGCAGACAACTGTTAACTCATTTGCTTGAAAAGCAAAGCTAAAAGCTGCCTTAACTCCTTCTTCTATACTCTGATGGCAAGTATAAAAGAAGGAAGGCGCATCTTTCAATACGAAAGAGAGCTCTTCTATAGACATTAATTTATCATTTCCTTGCACTAAATGAATATGTACTGCAACAGGAGCTATTAATTCTAAACAACTTTCATAATCTTTATCTTTTGAGAATCCTACTACAAAGCGCAGGCGCCTTTGAGGAAAGAAGTAATGCAGTGCTTGCAAAAGATAAAATATAGCTTCTGGATTATGAGCTACATCAAAAATTACATCTCCACATATCTCAAAACGACAACTAGGCCGAAAAATAAGTGCCTGATCTATAGATTTTTGAGTTAACATAAAATCGGTTTTAAGCTGTTCTAAGGCTCTCTTAGCTATTTCACTGTTTTCTTCGTCGAAAAAGTGAAAAACTTTATTCACACAAAAAACAGGGCACTTTAAAGCGCAAGCATGCTTATAAATAGATTGAAAACGAGCTCTAGGCCCCAAAATAACTGGAACTCTGAGTTTTAAAATACCTGCTTTTTCAAAAGCTATCTTCTCTAAATTTTCACCTAAGAATTGCACATGTTCTTTACTGATGGAGGTAATAACCGTAAGAACAGGACATAATATATTGGTAGCATCTAGTCTACCTCCTAACCCTGTTTCAACGACTGCTATATCTACACGCTTTTCGCAAAAAAAATCAAAAGCCAAGAAGGTCATCAATTCAAAAAAAGAGAGCTTTAATTCCAGATTTCGACATACTTGAAAAAGTTTTTCTACACCACTGACCATTTCTTCTTCAGAAATTAATTCTGAGTTAATGCAAATTCTTTCACGTGGCGAGATAATATGAGGTGAAGTGACTAATCCAACACGATATCCAGAACATTCTAATGCTTTAGCGATTTTCATAGATACAGAGCCTTTTCCGTTGGTTCCTGCAACATGAATAGTAGGGTATGTGCTTGTAGGACAAGAAAGTATTTTATGTAAAGATTGCACATTTTCTAGAGTGCAGCTTTTTTCTTTTGCTGGGGGTATTGCTAAAAGCTGTTTGAGTATTCTTTTATAATTGGACATATTTTTTCATAATATATTTTGAAAAATCGAAAAGAAAGTATCTCTATCTACCCATGAACAACCTAAAGGTAAATAATTTTTTATACTTCCATGATAATCGGATCCTCCACTTATTAATAAACCTTTGGATTTAGCTAATTTTATCCATGTTTTTTCTCGAGCAGGAGAAATTTTTGCATAGTAGCATTCTATTCCATCAAAGGGCAATTTGAATAGATTTTTTATAGAAATAGATCGCGATAAGAGATGAGGGTGAGCTAGAAAAACTTTAGCATGAGCTTGATGAATTAGATCCATTGTTTCTTCTATCTGAAGGAGCTCTCCTCGATAAAAGCAAGATTTATTATCTCCTAAATAAAGAGTAAAGGCCTCTTCTATAGAATTCACATAACCTTTTTTTATCATTAATTGTGCTATATGAGGGCGTCCAAGAACTGTGCTTAAGTCATCTAGCTCTTCTTGACTTATAAAAATTCCTTTAGCCTGTAATTTTCCTAAAATCACTCGATTACGTTGAGTTCGATTAAACTGTTGCTTTTTACAAAGATTTTCAATATTGGGATTCGATAAAATAAAATCATAAGCTAATATATGAACGCTTTGACCTTCGAAGCTGCAGGAAAATTCTACCCCGGTACCTAAAAGAATCCCAAGCTCTTTAGCAATAGGAATGGCCGCTTTATAAGCAGATATTGTATCATGATCTGTAATTGATAGTCCTTGCAGACCATTACTCTTTGCTTGATATAGCAACTCTTCAGAACTACTTGTACCATCGCTACATTTTGTATGGCAATGTAAATCAGCGCGAAACATCTAAACAATATGGGACATAAAGAATTTCCATCTTTAAATCAACCCCCTCTTTTTCTTTGACTGTCTGGTGAATGAGGCATATTAACGCGCAGACTTGACTAGCAGTTGCCTTTTTTTTATTAATAATAAAGTTTGCATGTATTAAAGAAACCTCTGCATCCCCTATACAAGTACCTTTAAGACCGCATTTTTCAATGAGAGCCCCTGCTGATAATTTACCGGGATTTCGAAATATACATCCTGCAGATAAATCTTTATAGGGCTGTGTTTTGATTCGATAACCTATAAGGTCTAGTTGTTTTTTCTTTGCATCTTTTGTTTTGGTTAGCTTAAATTTCGCTGCTACAATTGCACCTTTTCGATTTTGAAAAGAAGAAAATCTGTAGGAGAAGTCTATCTGATCGCGAGATAGAATCTCTACCTCACCGCTTTGTCCAACAAATATAACCTCTTGAAGGCAATCTGCTGTTTCAAAAGAAGAGACACCTGAATTCATGTAGATTGCTCCTCCAACGGAACCTGGAATTCCTGAAGCAAATTCTAAACCAGATAAACCCTTTTTTGCTGTTTGCGTTCCTAAATAAGAAAAACTATAGCCTGCTCCAACAGATATAATCTCTTCTTCAATTAAACAAAAACTAATTTTATTTAAAATAACAAGTCCTTTAAATCCATCATCGTGAAAAAGGCAATTTGAGCCTTTTCCTAAAATAAAAAAATCTCGGTTGCATGTAAAGCAATAACGTAAAACCTCTTGCATCCCTTCTATAGAATCTATTGAAATAAACTCATATGCTGGGCCGCCTATTTGGATTGTTGTATAATCTTTTAATAACTTCCCAGATTGAAATATTAACATGGTGTTATAGATCGATAAACGCTGTCTAAAACAGCGTTGATAAAATTAGCTGACTCTTTTGTGGCAAATTTACGAGATAAGCGAATGGCTTCGGAAATGGTTATTTTAAAAGGTAGATCTGGGCAATAAAGCAGCTCGTAAACACCTAAACGCAAAACATTATATTCAACCTTAGCTATACGGTTTATCTGATAATTCTTTGCGTGCTTCTTTATCACTGCAGTGATCTCCTCTTCTCGAGCGGTAATTAGCTGCTGCATGGCATATGCTTCACGAACCACTTTTTTTGTAACAGCAACCTTTTCCATAATCATAGCCATTATATCTTCTAGTGGGCATTGACTAAAATCAGCACTATAAAGAAGTTGAAATACAACCTCTCGAAACTTACGCGGGAAACTCATTGATGATCGACCTTGAAGTAAAATATAGATCGTCCATAGTAACAGATTACTTAGTTTGTTACCATTCTTTAAAATCAAAAAAAATACATAAGATTCAGCATCTCAATTGGGTTCACTTAAAGATAATGAAATATATCAAATAAAATATTATGTTAACAAGAAAAATACTTATTGAATCTGTCTACTTTTTTTGCTAACCTCGATTGTTCTTAATTTTTCATAAAAGGATAGCTTTGCTAGGGATTTTTTTAGATACAGAAACCAACGGCTTAAACCCGCAAAAACATAAAATTATAGAAATTGCCTTTCAAATCATTGATCTTACAACAGGTACTTGCCAGGATTCTTTTGAGTCAATAATTGCCCTTAACCCGCAAGATTGGCAAAAAAGTGATCCTAAAAGCCTAGAAATTAACGGTTTCAATTGGCAGATAACATGTCAAGGACTGTCTTCTCAATTGGTAGCTGAACAAATACAAGACTGCTTTGTTAAAAATCAAATCACCCGAGGTAAAGCTGTTTTTATTTGCCAAAACCCTTCTTTTGACCGTGTTTTTTTCTCTTATCTTATTTCCCCTGAATTACAAGAGTTTCTTCTCTTTCCCTATCATTGGTTAGATTTGGCCTCCATGTATTGGGCAGAAGCTATACGCAAAGCAAAAATGGGTCTAGGGTCGTTTCCTTGGGAAACAGGGTGCTCGAAAGATGCGATTGCAAAGGCATATTCTCTTAGAGGCGAACAGAATCCACACCGAGCTATGAATGGTGTTCTGCACCTTCTATTATGCTACAAAGCCATTGTAGGCTTTCCAAACACAAGCTAGGGATTATGGTACAAAAACCAGGAATTGCACTAAACGAAGAAGCGTTTATATTCTGTGTATTTTTCAATAACAAGAATAGGTCTTGTTATTAAAAAAATGTTTGAATAGCTGTCCAAAGTCCTATAGAGTTTCCCCTACAACAACAATATCGGAATCCATATGAACACAACCTTAATTTTTTATTTTTAAATAAGAAACTTTAGATATTATAGTATAGTTTTTCTAAAAAGCTAAATTTGATTGATTCGAAAAAACTTAAAAAAAATTGAGTCTAGGGCTACTGATAAGCAGCCCTAAAACTTAAGCAGAAGGGGGACTTTTATTATCACTACGGTTTTTTTGAACGTAATCCACTACATCTTTAATAATATGTAGTTTTTCTGCTTCTTTTTGTGGAATTTCAAATCCAAAACGTGCTTCAAATGCCATAATTAATTCTGTTAGATCTAAAGAGTCCGTACCAAAATCTTCTGAAAAAGATTTTTCTAAGGAAGCTTCAGAAGGATCAAGTTGCAGTTGCTCAATAACAATATCAAGAACTTCTCTTTCAAGAGCTTCTTGTTCAACAGATTTCTCAGGGGTTGACATAGATATCCTTTAGTTAAGTTATATTTATCAAAATCATCACATCACCATTCCACCATCTACAGTCAATATTTGGCCTGTAATGTAGCTAGAAAGATGACTTGCCAGAAAAACAGCTGCATTTGCAATATCTTCAGGCTTACCCATAGCTTTCAGAGGGATTTGACTTAAGATATGCTCTTTTTGCGCTTCTGTTAATTTATCTGTCATACGCGTCTGAATAAACCCAGGCGCTATACAATTGATGCGAATATTGCGAGAAGCAACTTCTTTTGCTAGCACTTTTGAGGCACCTTCAACACCTGCTTTAGATGCCGCATAATTAAACTGACCTGGATTGCCTGTTGAAGCTACAATGGAGGAAATATTAATGATATTTCCACTACGAGCTTTTACCATATGAGGAACAACTGAGCGACACAAATTAAAAAGCGCCTTGAGATTTACTTCAATGACTCGGTCAAAGTCCTCTTCACTCATCCTAATCAATAAGCCATCTCGAGTAATACCTGCATTATTGACCAAAATATCGATCGATATCCAAGATAGAATCAAATCTTTAACTATATTGTCAACTTCCAATTTATTAGAAACATCTACAAGAAAGGATTCTATTCTTTGCTGTTGATTAATCTTAGCTGATTGCAACTCTTCTACAACACGGACTGCATGGTCTTTATTTGTTCCTAAAATAGCTACATTTGCTCCCTGCTGCAGAAATGCTAAAGCAATAGCTTTACCAATACCAGCAGTACCTCCTGTAATCAAAGCATTTTTATTTGCTAAGAGCGACATAAAGACTCCCATTGACGCACTAATCCATCTAAATCGGCTACTTTTTCTATATGTAGAGTAGGAGCATTTGCCCCAATTCTTTTATTCATTCCACTTAAAGTTTTACCAGGCCCTATTTCGAGATAAGCTTCCACTCCAAAATCTTGCATAGCTAAAATAGATTGCTGCCAAAGAACAGGACTTGTCACTTGTTCTAATAAATACTGCTTAATCATAGCAACAGAATCAACTATTCTGCCAGGAACATTCATAGTAAAACAAATTTTACTTTCATAAATAGCAGCATTTTCAATCTTATTAAAAAGCTTTTCCTTAGCAGATTGCATCAGGCCACTATGAAAGGCCCCAGCCACTTCTAGGTCAATGATGCGTTTAGCTCCTTTTTTCTTAAGGTATTCGCCTGCTATCTCGATATTTTTAATACTACCCGCAATAACAATTTGACCTGGACAGTTAATATTAGCAATCCAAACAGGGCCACTTTTAGGGCTTATTTCTTGCAGAGCTTCAGCAACCGAGCTCTCATCAAGTCCTAGTACAACTTGCATAGTGCCTTTAGTTTCTCTACAAGCTTGATGCATAGCCTCAGCGCGCACTTGCACCAACTTTAAACAATGGCTAAAGCTGATTTTTTCAGAAGCAGCCAAAGCTGTATACTCCCCTAAACTCAACCCCCCGCAAATGGCTGGGTTAAAAAGAGGAACTTGTGTCTGCAAAGTACGCAGAATAGCCATACTTACGATATAAATAGCAATTTGGCTGTTTTTAGTAAGGGTTAAAACCTCTGATGAGCCTTCAAAAATGACAGAAGAAAAATTTTGCTGTAAAATTTCATCTGCTTCTTGAAAAACTGCTTTAGCTACAGGAAAAGCATCGTGAAAGTCCTTTCCCATTCCTGTATATTGCGTTCCTTGACCTGGAAAGATAAATGCCCATTTATGCATTTTCCCCTCCACAGGTTAAAATAATAGATCCCCAAGTAAGCCCTGCACCAAATGCTACTAGCAAAATGTTATCTCCTTCTTCTAAACATTTTTCTTTTAAGAGCTCATCTAAAGCAATTCCTATAGAAGAAGCAGATGTATTTCCATATTTATGCAATGTCAAAAAAACACGTTCCATTGGCATATCAAAGCGTTTTGCAATGGCTTCAATAATACGCATATTTGCTTGATGAGGAATCAACCATTTAATCTGCTCTTTTTTTAAAGATGCTCTTTCCAAGCAGCGACTAGCCGCCATTTCCATTCTACGCACCGCATGTTTAAACAATTCCTTTCCTTCCATTTTCAGATAATGCTGATTCGCTTGCACGGTCTCTATAGAGGCTGGTTTCTTTGACCCCCCAGCTGGTATGATTAATAGCTCAGCCAATCTTCCATCAGCTCCTAAACAAATATCTGAAATGAATAATCCTTTTCCTTCCGCTGCAACAATACAGGCTGCTGCACCATCTCCAAAAAGAACACAAGTAGCTCGATCTTGATAATTAACAATCGAAGAGAGTTTTTCAGAAGCCACAATTAAAATAGATCTATACATCCCTGACTCAATGTAAGCCTTAGCTTGAGATAAAGCGTAAATATACCCGGTGCAAGCAGCTTGCAAGTCTACTGCTGCTGCATTAAAAGCACCTAGACGAGCTTGTATTAAGCACGCTGTGCTAGGGAAGGGGTAATCTGGTGTTAGAGTAGCAAATAAAATAAGTTCGATTTCTTCTACATCAATCCCTGCTTTCTCAATGGCTTTTTTAGCTGCCTGAAATCCCATTTCAGAAGTGGGTTCATCTGCTGCTGCTAACCTTCTCTCCTTCATTCCTGTACGAGAGAAGATCCATTCGTCTGAAGTATCAACCATTTTCTCTAAATCGCTATTCGATAATACTTTTTCAGGAAGATAGGAACCAGTAGAAATAATATGCGCTTTTTGAATCATAAACCAAAATAAAATTTAACACTCTATCCAAAAAGTTTATCTCAGTCTGTTAAAAAATGAAAGTGTTTTGTTTTTTTACCTTTCTTAAACCTTTTATACTCGATGAATTTAGAATTAAGGATTTACAATACACAATTTTTTTAGAGAGAAGACTCTTTAACCCTCTGGGTAGTTATAAATATTTTTAAAAAACGAGAGTTATCTTATTAGGTTTTACGAATTTTTATTGATATTAATTATTTTAAATTTAGCAATTCATGCATTGTCAAAGTCATTCAACCAGCTTAAGGTTTGGAGAATAAGTCGATAAGAAATTGATTTCTACTATTGAGATACTCAAAAACTAGTCTTGATCTATAATAACTTGCCTTATTACATATCACTACAATGCGTTTTGCATAGGAATATTGCTATTCTAATTTGTGAAATAAACTAATGGTAGACTGCGCATTTGATTCGCAAAGATCTATTTCTAAGGTTTTGAGTTCTTTCAAAAAAGTGCCTGACCTTCAGAATTTGCTTTCGCAAGTCTTGATCCGGCCTAGCTATTCTTAACTAAACTTACCGGCTTTTCCTGATTAATTTAGGCTGGGCTAAGGTCTTTTTTCCTCCTTCTAGTTAGTACTTGTGCTTGCGCTTTATTGCATCCTAACGGCATTTCGACGGTGAGCCTTTAGGATATCTTTTTCATTTTGTGTTAAAAAGCTTGGTGTAGGTTCCATATGAGTGGGACTCAATGACAGAATTTATGAAAAAATTCAATGAATTGATTATCTATAACATCTTTTTTTTTATGTTCTTGAGTATATCATTTAAAATTTCCATTGCACGTCTATACAAATTCTATTATCTTATTGTAAATTAACCAAAAAAAACTAAAAAATGCTTAAATATCCTAAGCGCCTTCAGCAGCTAATTCATTTATTTAAAAAATTTCCAGGTGTAGGCAACAGAACTGCTGAACGTTTTGCTTTTCAAGTATTTAATTGGCCTTTAGAAGATGTGTTATATTTTTCTGACACTCTTTCTGAATTAAACCAAAAAGTCACTTTTTGTCCCGAATGCTCTTGCTTAGCAGAAGAAGACTACTGTCACTTTTGCCATTTGCCTAATCGCAACACTTCTCAACTTTGTTTAATTGCCACTGTAAAAGATGCTTATGCTCTAGAAGAAATGGGGATTTATCAAGGGCTATATCATGTATTAGGGTCATTACTCTCCCCCATTGAAGGGAAAAATGTAGATTGCTTACCCATCGAAAAGATTAAACAAAGAGTGAAAAATCACTCAGTAAAAGAAATAATTATAGCTCTAGATTCCACCTTAGAAGGAGAAGCTACTGCTTTATACATAAAAGAACAGCTAGCAAGCAATGTGCACATTTCTCGTTTAGCTTTTGGATTGCCTATAGGAAGCTGTTTAGATTTTGTTGATGGAGGCACTCTCGCAAGATCTTTTACAGGAAGACACTCTTTTTAAAAAAAATCAATAAAAGTTAGTAGTTTGCAAAAATTTCATCAATTTTCTTATAATCAATCCATTTGTATCGCTCTTAGAATAAAACACGCTATCGGATGAAATATCAAATGATCAAACAGCTTGCTACATATCTTTCTTTAATCGCATTCACTAGTCTCTCATCTTTGTCATCAGCTTTTACCTCTTCTTCAACAGTGATGTTTGAAGAATGTCGTATTGCTGAGATCGATTTACAAGTAGAGGACTTAAGCACAAACACCTCTTTTAATCCTCAAATTGTGCTTTCTAAGCTCAAAAGCAAAGTGGGGAATATTTTTTCTCAAGCAGATTTTGATGCAGACTTAAAAACACTTGCTACAGAGTATGATCGCGTAGAACCTTCCATACAAGTTCAAGACCAACAGGTTTATGTCACATTAAAAATGTGGCCAAGACCTAAAGTTCGCTCTATTACGTGGAATGGAAATAAAAAAATTAAAACCACAGCTCTACAAAAAGAATTAGGACTTAAGTCTAATCCTGTTTTCAATCGACAGTCCTTTAATAAATCTTTTAATAAAGTTAAAGAGTACTACGTTAAGAAAGGTTATTTTGAATCACAACTGCAATACATAATTGTACCGCATCCAAAAACAAATGAAGTATCCATTAATATTGAAGTTTTTGAGGGGCGTTCAGGTCGAATTGAAGATATAATCTTCCAAGGGTTCACAAAAGAAGAAACAAGTGAATTGTTGGGGATGATCTATACAAAAAAATACAATCTCCTCAGCTGGCTAACAGGTAAAGGAACCTATCATGAGGAAGGGTTAGAACAAGACCGTCTAACCATCGTCAATTATCTTCAAAACTTAGGATATGCAGATGCAAAGGTTAATATACAAATTGATGAAGCTGAAACAGAAGGAAAGATTCTTCTAATTATTTCTACAGAAAAAGGACCTGTTTTTCATTTTAATACTATTCAATTTGAAGGTAATAAATTATTTGCTAACGAAGAAATTGAAAAACTCTTTCTCATCCGTGAAGGAGATGTATACTCACCTGAAAAATTACGAAAAACCTTGCAAGCCGTCAAAGATCTATATGGGCGTAAAGGATATTTAGAAGCAAATGTTCAAGCTGAAGCTCAGCCATGTGTAGCTGATACAGCTTTTAATCTCTCTTTTCATATTGATGAGGGAAAGCAATATCGCATCGGTATGATTCGGATATATGGGAATGTAGCTACACAAACCCATGTCATCTTGCGCGAATCACTTCTCATACCAGGCGAAACTTTTGATACAGCAAAGCTACAAGCTACAGAAGATAGGCTACAAAATGTGGGCTATTTTGAAAGCGTAAATGTATACGCAGTTCGCGCAGAAGATGAAGAGCAATTTTCTGAAAACTACCGAGATATTTACATTGAAGTTAAGGAAACTAAAACCGGCCATGCTAGCTTATTTGTAGGATTTAGTAGCGCAGAAAGCATTTTTGGCGGATTAGATTTTTCTGAAGCAAACTTTAATATTAAGGGCTTTGCGAAGCTTTTCTCAGAAGGCCCTGCAGCCCTAAGAGGAGGAGGTGAATACGCCCATCTTCGTCTAAGCTTTGGAAAAAAACAACAATCCTATACCCTCTCTTGGTTAAATCCTTATTTTTTCGATAGTTTATGGAGAGTAGGTTTTGACGTATTTAATACTTATAGCGAATTAACCTCTAAAAAGTATGATATTCAAAAACTAGGTTTTGATTTACATGCTTCTTATCCCCTTAATAATTTCTGGACCTTTGGAATGAAATACCGTTTCAATAATTCCAGAACGCATATAACACAAAGCGCTACTCCTCTAGAAAGAGAGCAAGCCCATCAAGAAGGAATTGTATCAGCGTTTGGACCATCTCTTACTTTCGATTCTACAGATAACCCTTTTAAACCACATAAAGGGTTTCGTTCACGCTTAGAAACAGAGTTTTCCGGTTTAGGAGGGGCCTTTTATTTTTGGCGTTTTGCTTACTTAAACAGCTATTATATACCTCTTTGGAAATGCGGAACTTTTAAATCTCGTTTTGATTTTAATTTTATTGAACCTGTTGGCAGAACAAGTCAACCTACACAAATTCCTTTAGGAGAACGTTTCTTTATTGGAGGAATTAACTCTGTGCGTGGTTATCGAGACTTTGATTTAGGAGATCATTTTTCTAATGGAGACCCAACTGGTGGTATTTCTTCTACTGTGTTATCTCTTGAATATTTACATCGGCTTCTTCCCTTCGTAGATGGATTTATTTTTGTAGATGGAGGAAGTATTGGATTAAAACGTTGGTATATTAAAGACTTAAAATTTAGTGCCGGTTTTGGAGCACGTATTGAAATAGCAAACAAAGTTCCTATTACTTTAGGAATGGGTTTCCCAATTAATCCCTCAGGACGCAGTGAAGTGCGTAGATTTTTCTTTTCTATGGGTGGACAATTTTAACAAGGAGTATATCTTATGAAGAATCCATTTATTTCGACCGTATTGTTTTTTACAGCTCTTAGCACGTCTTTAATAGCTACTGAATACAAAGTAGTAAACACTAGAAACTGTTTTATGAACTCTAAATTGGGCAAACAAGAGCAAGAATCCTTCGAAAGTCTTAAAAATCAAAAGGCTGCTTTAATGGAAGAAAAAAGCAAAGAACTCGAAGAAGTTGTTAAAAAATTAAGCGATCCAACTATTTTAGACAGTATGAGCCCGGAAGCAGAACAGCGTACAAAAGATGATTATGCCAAATTGAGTCAAGAGTTAAAGGGCATGTACGAAGAATGCCAGCAAATTCTCTATCAAAAAGAGATGCAGATTGGCCAAAAGCTACAAAGCAATATTGATAAAGCTCTAGAGGAAATGAATAAAGAAGATGGTTGTATTATTTTAAAAAGCGATGCGTGTCACTATTATCCTAAAGAATTAGATATAACCAATATGGTGGTTAAAAAATTAGATGAAAAATTCGATCAAATAACACAGGCACAAAAAAAAACTCCTAATGAGACAAAGCACGAAGTAGTAAAATAGTTCATTTGTGTATAAAGAATTAAAAACAGAAGGAGTTGGGCATTTGTCCATCTAGATAAATGCCTATAAATCATATGAAAAAATTTACTCTACAAGAAATTGCTGAACTTACAGAATCAACTTTAGTAGGCAATCCAAATCATCTCATCAATGATGTTGACTCACTAGAAAATGCAGGTTCTGAAGACGCCTCCTTTTTAGCTAACCCTCGTTATCGCACATCAGTGAGTCAGTCTAAAGCAGGAGTAATCTGTATAGAAAGCACTTTTCCTGTAGAAGAAGGGAAAAATTTTCTTCTATCTGATAATCCCTCTATTACCTTTCAAAAGATTGTAAAAATTCTCTTACTCCCCCAAATCAATTCTGGTTTTAAAGGAATTCATCCCAGTGTAATTATTCACGAGAGTGCAGAAATTGGTCAAAATGTACAAATAGGCCCCTCTGTTGTAATTGATAAAAATACAAAAATTGGTAACGGTTGCATCATTTATCCCTTCACTTTTATTGGTCCTAATAGCTGCCTTGGAGAAGATTGCGTTATCTATTCTCACGTAACCATTCGAGAGAAAACTATCCTTGGTAATCGCGTCATTTTACAACCAGGGGTTGTCATTGGCTCCTGTGGTTTTGGGTATACAACAGATCAAAATGGCCAACATTATAAATTAGAGCAGCTCGGTTCTGTTATCATTGAAGATGATGTAGAAATAGGCGCAAACACCACAATTGATCGAGCTCGTTTTAAAGTAACCAGAATCGGTAAAGGAACAAAAATCGATAATTTGGTACAGATCGCCCACAATGTAAGCCTTGGACCTGATAATATTGTTGTATCTCAAACAGGGATTGCAGGCTCTGTAAAAACAGGCAAGAGTGTTATGTTTGGTGGACAAGTAGGTGTTGTAGGCCATGTGGAAATTGCCAGTAATGTCATGATTGCTACCCGCGGTGGAGTTAGCAAATCCATTGATAAACCCGGTAAATACGGAGGAAGCCCTGTCATACCTCTTCCCAAGCACAACAGAGAACAAGCACGAGTTAGAAATATCCCCAAATACTTAGCGCAAATTGAAGAACTAACAAAAAGAATTGAAGAACTAGAGAAAGCAGCGTTAATTATAAATAACACTAAGACAAAAATATGACAGTTACAAAAAACCTATTACGCAGTGAAGTACCTTTTGAACTCTGATGTTTTCATTATGAATCTGCATCCTACTAAAGAGTTAAATCATCTCTTATCTAGAATATACGCTCTTACCTACACCATTGAAACCACACTAAAATATCTCATAACAAAACTTTCTCTTTATTATTACAATTACCGTATTTCTCGTAACCATTCTAGTCATAACTTTTATTATCTCCAAAAATATGAAAAGTTAATACATGCAGCACCAATTCAAGGAAGAAGTGCTGTTTTTAACTTACTAGATTTTTTTATCTCCAAAAGGCGCTAAAAGCTCCTTTGAAAGGTATACCCATGAATACATACAAACTCGTTTATCAGAGCCCCGAGACACTGCATATGAAGGCATATTAGCTTTATCCAATATAATTAACACTCATTATTTATTGTTAATCAGTCTAAACCTCCTTTATTTTATTCCAAACTACTTGAATTTTTAAATATAAATAGTTAATATAAAAGTATTTTTTATGGTAAATTTATATAAAATACTTTTTTTAAGTTTTTTAAAAGGAGGGAAACTTATGAAGTTTATGCAAAATGCTTTAAATACAACAATTAATTATGTAGTTAATACTTCTCAAAAATCATCCCTAAGAGGTGAAGTAGCTTTTGAACGCTGGTATTATCACTACCAACCTGAAACTGCTACCAAGCAACTAGGTCAGCTCTCATCTAGAGTATGGGCACTTGCCTCTGCCGTTGAAAGTGCAGTAAAAGCTATTATTGTAGCACTCTCTATTTTAGCTTACGCATATATGGAGAATAAGCCAGAAATAGAAAAAAGGCGTGAAATATTCAAAACACAAGGAAACAGTTTACTCTATAGTGTATGCGCTGTTCTTATTCCAGAAGTAGCACGAGATGCTTTTAAAGAAGCGAATCCTCCTGGAGAAATAGCTAGAAGAATACTTTTAACAGCTTCCAATTATACAATATATCGTGGTGATATAATATTAAAAATGCTTATCAATACTCATTAAGTCTTTTTTAGTATTGCACTTAAATTCTGTATTTTGCCATAGCTTAAACTAAATAGATAAAACTAAGGCAAAATGATCGAATACTTCTTTAAAACCACAAAAGACGAATCTTTTATTCCGATTCCCTCTGTTAAAGATGGCTGCTGGATCCATTTGGAACAAGCATTAGCTGCTGATTTGGATCAAGTAGGTCTATTGATTGGATTGGAATATAGTGATCTTCAAGATAGTCTTGATCGTTATGAAATTCCTCGTATTGATCATATTAAAAATAATGTACTGATTTTTTCTCGTTGCCCTATTGAACTAGACAATGCGGTGGGTTTATATACGGAAACGCTAACCATGATTGCAACCCCTTGCTATTTTATTACCATTAGTCCTCAAAAAAATGGTATATTGCGAGGTTTCTTGAATAAACCAAACACATTTGCTACAACACAACGCTCTAAATTAGTTATTCATTTGTGTATGCGAGTGATTCAAGAATTTACTATTCAGATCAGAAAAGTCCGTTATTATGTTTTAATGCAGGAAAAGGAAATCATCAGTGTAGATAGCGATGATATCACTATATTAACCCGTCAGGAAGAAATATTGAATCAATACCTCTCTAGTCTAGAACCGATGGAATTGGTATTGAAAGAGCTTCCATCAGAAAAATACATTCCTCTGCAAGATAAAGATCAAGCTCTTTTAGAAGATGTATTCCATTCTTTAAAACAATCAGAAACCATTTGTGAGATTGCTTTAAAAAGCATTAGAAGTTTAAGAGATTCCTATCAGATTATTTTTACAAATAATTTAAACAAAACAATTAAATTGCTAACAGCATTAACTATTATCTTTAACATTCCCACTATTGTAAGCAGCGTTTACGGGATGAACATAACCCTGCCTTTTGCAGATAATATATATGCTTTTGCCATTATTTTATCTTTAATTTTTGGGTTTAGTTTGCTTTTTCTATGGTTTTTTAAGCGTAAAATGTGGTTATAGAAGAAGCATAGACGGCGCTTCTAAATACTTCTGTAGCGTTTTTAAGAACTTAGCCGCATCTACCCCATCTAACACTCGATGATCAGCAGATAATTGAAGTTTTAGAGTCTTGCCTATTGCTATTTTCTGATCTACTACAATAGGCTTTTTCTCAATTGCTCCCACTGCTAAGATAGCTGCTTGAGGTGGGTTAATAATAGCTACAAATTCTGAAATACCATACATCCCTAAATTAGAAATGGTAAATGAACCACCTTCATATTCTTCTTTCTTTAGTTTATTTGCATGCGCTTTTATAGCCAGTGATTTTACCTCTTTAGAAAGCTCTTGCAGATTTTTATAATCAGCTAAACGAACAATTGGTGTAATTAACCCATCAGATATACTTACGGCTATCGCTATATCAATAGTCTTAAAGCGCATAATTGTACGAGATTCGGGATTAAATCCAGAATTTACCTGAGGATGCTCTCTTAAAGCTAAAGCGGTAGAGCGCAGGATGAAATCGTTAAAAGATAGCTTAATACCTAAAGAAATTAACTCTTCTCTTAGAGAGACGATCTTATCCATTTGCACTTCTTGTGCACAATAAAAGTGAGGAATGAAGCTTTTTGCGTCTTGAAGACGTTGAGCAATCACTTTACGCATAGGAGATAAAGCCTCTTCTTCAAACTCTCTAGAAGCTCTTTTAGGAAGTTCTTGTTGCTTTATAGTGTCACTTGATGATGCAAAAGCAAGATCTCGACTCATAATTCTACCTTTTGGACCTGAGCCTTTGACAAGGCTTAAATTCAATCCTTGTTTTTTTGCAACCTTGCGAGCTAAAGGAGATGCTTTTATTCTAGTTGCAAGATCTAAAGAATTTTTTATATTTGAAGCTGGTTGTTTTTTGGGTTCTTGAAAAGTCGCTTCTTCGACAAGAGAAATTCCTTCCGGCTGATATCCTTCTATGCTTTCATTTTCTTGTTCAGTAAAAATAGCGATTGATTGATTTACCTGTGCCGACTGACCTTCTTGAACCAAAATCTTACGCAACCATCCTTCATCTAAAGCAGCATGCTCTACTGTAGATTTATCTGTTGTTATTTCAATAAAGACATCGCCTGCTTTGATATATGTGCCTTCTTTCTTAAGCCACTTTTCAATATTTCCCTCTTCCATTGTAGGAGATAATTTTGGCATGGTTACAGTAAATGGCATAGATACTCCTTTAAGCTAAAACTTTTTGCACCGCTTCAATGATTTGCTCTTTAGTGGGCATAGTTTGCTTTTCCAATACCTTAGAATAAGGCATAGGGGTTTCTTTTTGAGCAACCCTTACAAGGGGAGCATCGAGATCATCAAAACAATGCTCTATAATCTGAAAGCCCACTTCTGCTGAAATTCCTCCAAATATATGCCCTTCTTCTACAAGAACACAGAAATGGGTTTTACGTACAGAATTTGCAATGGTATCGATATCAAGGGGCTTAATGGTTCTCAAATCGATGAGTTCCACTTGAATTCCTTGGTCTTGCAGTTCTTTTGCAGCTTCCTCACAAAGCAAAACCATCCGGCTATGCGATATTAATGTGACATGATCCCCTTCTCTAGCAATGTGTGCTTTTCCAATCGGCACTAGATACTCCTCCGTTGGAATTTCCATTTTATCCCCATAGGAAAGCTCATTTTCTAAGAAGAGTACGGGATTGTTCTGCCGAATAGCTGATTTTAAAAGACCTTTTGCATCATAAGGATTACTGGGAGCAATGACAATCAATCCGGGAAAATTAGCATAGAGAGCTTCTACACAATGCGAATGTTGTGAAGAAACCTGTGCTGCTGCTCCATTAGGGCCACGGAAAACAATGGGCACAGAAAACCTACTGCCTGACATATAATACATTTTGATGGCATTAGATATAATTTGATCAAAAGCCACAAAAGAAAAATTAAAGCTCATAAACTCAACTACAGGTTTTAATCCTGTCATAGCAGCTCCAATAGCAAGTCCTGAGAAACCAAGTTCTGCAATAGGGGTATCTATTACTCGATCAGGGCCCCATTTTTCTAACATCCCTTTAGTCACTTTGTAAGCCCCATTATATTCTGCTACCTCCTCACCCACGATAAAAACACGAGGGTCTTTCTGCATTTCCTCATCAAGGGCTTGTCGCAGAGCTTCTCTCATCTCCGTTAATTGGGTGCTCATCTATTACTCTCTTCTGATGGAGCAAATACACCTTGCTCTAATGTTTCTGGATCGGGCCAAGGACTTTGATCTGCATATTTTAAAGCATCTATTGCTATTTCTTTCTGTTTTTGATTAAGAGCTCGATATTCACTCTCTATAATCATGTTTGCTTTTTGCATAGCTTGCATTAGCAATAAGATCGGGTCTTTTTGCATGTTATTTTTTAATTCATCTTTACCGCGATACAAAGCAGGATCTGAAATGGAATGCCCTTTAAATCTTTCCGTAATCACCTCAATTAAAACAGGACGAGATGTTTTTTTGACCTCTTCAAATGCTGCAGAAAAACCTGCATAGCAATTAAAAAAATCCATGCCATCTAAAGTATATCCTTTCATGTTAAAACTCGGCGCCTTTGTCTCTGCAATAGGTTCTAAACAAAGAGCCCGTGCTACATGAGTCCCCATGCCCCAGTGATTATTTTCAATGACATATATACAAGGAAGATCCCACAAAGAGGCTAAGTTCAACGATTCGTGAAAAGAACCTTGTGCTACTGCCCCTTCTCCCAAAAAACATACAGAAACTTGCTTGGACTCTTTTAAAGCATTTTTTCGTTTATATTTAATGCTAAAAGCAGCGCCTGTTGAAATAGGTATTTGTCCTCCTACAACTCCAAATCCTCCTAAAAGCTGCTCTGTAAAAAAATGCATCGAACCACCACGTCCCTTTGCATTACCATTACTACGACCTAATAACTCTGCCATTAGTTCGTTGGGCGTAGCTCCTAATAATAGGGCCAAGGCATGGCAACGGTAAGAAGTGGCCCACCACTGATCTTGCCCTATAGCAAAAACAGCAGCTGTTTGAACTGCTTCTTGACCAATGTAAGAATGAAAGAAACCTCCAATTTTACCCTGCAGGTAGGCTCCTTCAGCTCGTGTTTCAAAATTCCGTATCAATAGCATTTGCTCAAGCACAAAAAGAAGCTTATCCTTACCAAGCAAGGAAAGCTCTTTTTCTAAATTATTTGGAAAAAAATTATATGTAACTACAGTTTGATTTTTCATAGCCATTTTTTTCATTAAAACTTAAACTAGCGTAATTAAAATAAATAAATCAATCACATTGAAGGAAAAGGAGGGAATCCGCCTTTATTTGGTACAATAGTGGGATTGTTTGTTACTGGCACTGTACGCAAATCCTCATCGCCACGCATTTGATAACAACCAGAAAGGCAAAGAATCCCAAAAATTACACTTAATAAACGCATGGTTATAACTCCTAATTTATTGACAATCAGGATACTATATATGAGAAAAATTGAAAAGCTAAGAATCTAGCCACTCGTATTTTGAGGATAAAATGATAGATCAATTTAATTTTGTAATCTATAATCCATTAAAAACCGGGGGTTTATGAAAAAATTACGACCTATTTACTATGATACAGAAACAACTGGCGTAAAATCTGCTAAAGATCGAATCATTGAAATTGCAGCTTATGACCCGTTAGAAAACCGCTCCTTTGTAGAATTAATCAACCCAGAATGCCCTATTCCAAAAGAAGCCAGTATTATTCATCATATTACTGATGAAATGGTAAAAGATGCTCCCACCTTTAAAATCATTGCAGAAAAATTTACGCAATTTTGTCCAGACAATACCGTATTAATTGCTCATAATAACGACGCCTTTGACCAATTGTTTTTAGAAGCAGAATTTAAACGAGCAGAAGTTCCTCTTCCTTTTTTTCAATACATTGATACCCTTAAATGGGCGCGCAAATATCGTAATGACCTCCCCAGACACTCTCTGCAATTTTTAAGAGAAACCTATGGTTTTTCTGCTAATCAAGCACATAGAGCTCTTGATGATGTGACTATACTCCATCAAGTCTTTAGCGTTATGATTGATGATTTACCGATTCAAACGGTATTACAACTTCTTTCTAAACCTCAAGTTGTATCTCGCATGCCCTTTGGTAAACATCAAGGAAAACCTTTAGAAGAGGTCCCTCGTAATTACGTTACATGGCTGGCATCTAGTGGTGCTTTTGATAAGACGGAAAATAAAGCGTTAAAACAAAGTTTTGAAAAACTAGGAATTTTAACTCCACTTCTTACAAACACTTAATTTATTTTCCTCTTAAGTAAAACTTTCTTTAAAAGAATCTATAAAAAATGTAAAAAACAAACTATAGATTTTAAAGTAAATTTTGAGAGGAAAAATGAAGTATATTTATGAGTTAATAGGAACTTTTTTCTTAGTTCTTACTGTTGGTTTGACAGTGCTTAACCCAGATAGCGCTGGTCTTTTAGCTCCCTTAGCTATTGGTTCTGTTCTTGCTGTTATGGTCTTTGCTGGTGCTCATGTATCAGGTGGTCACTATAACCCAGCTATCTCTTTATCTGTATATATAAGAGGAAAACTATCAGTAAAAGATTTGGGTGCCTATTGGTTGGTGCAAATCATTGGAGCTATCATAGCTGCATGGATTGTTATGTATTTAAAAGGCACTTCTCAAGCATTTCCTATACACTTTGATGTATGGAAGGCTTTTTTAGCAGAATTTATTTTCACCTTTGCACTTTGCTACGTTGTCTTAAATACCGCTTACTCAAAAGCCACAAAAGGCAACTCCTATTATGGCTTTGCTATTGGCTTTACAGTTCTTGCAGGGGCTTATGCTGTTGGACCGATCTCAGGCGGTGCATTTAATCCAGCTGTTGCCTTAGGGATCACCATGCTAGATATGAGTTTCTGCGCAAATTTTTGGGTGTTTTTATTCGCTAACCTAATCGGTGGAACATGCGCTGCTCTTGTATTTAAAGCAGCACACTCTGAAAAGTAAGAATTTTCTAAAATTTTTCGTTTAACAGCAGGCTTTTAAGCCTGCTTTGTTCTTTATTACACTTCACAATATTGTACACAAACACAGGAAAAAGTTCTTATTGCAGCTAGGCGCGCTTCTTGACAGCCTCTTATATAGGGGGAATTTGCCTTTAATCGAGGCACCTCGCATTTGAGGCATCTAGCAACACATTTTGAGCAACGGTAATCTAATCTCAGTTCTTTATTGCTACAGTCTTGATATCTTGGATTGTCTTCTTTAAAAGGACATAATTCTCGATGAAAATCACCGCTAATTCTAACGTTAATTGTCATATTTTTTTTAACTCCATTAAAAACTTCTGTTCATAAATATTCTCTTTTCATAGGGCGTTTTTAGTTTCTACAATAGAAAAATTTTTATCCCAAGATTATAATCTTTACTGGAGTTTACTCAAAATAAATTTTTTTTTTACAAGGGAAAGGTTTAATTTATTTGAAAACAAACTAGGATAGCGATTCTTCCGGAGTTTTTTCTAAACTATAATGAACCTCCCACATCTTTCGGAATTCAGGACAGCTTTCTAATAACTGCTCTTTGGTTCCTTCAGCAATTTTAGCTCCTTGGCAAAGATAAATAATCTTATCTGCATATTCAATGGTAGAAAGGCGATGTGCAATGATAATCTGCGTAATCTCCCCTTTTAAGCTGATAATCGCATCTTTAATGTGCATTTCGCTAATGGAATCAAGAGAAGATGTTGCTTCATCTAAAATAAGAATAGGTGCTTTTTTCACAAGAGCTCTTGCAATAGCTAAGCGCTGTTGTTGCCCTCCAGAGAGATTTTGTCCTGATTCTGCAAGCATTGTCTGATATTGATTAGGCAAGCGCTCTATAAACTCTTCAGCATACGCTTTTTTGGCTGCTTCTTCAATTTCTTGACTCGTAAAAGGGTGCCCAAAAGCAATATTAGCACTAATTGTATCACAAAACAAAAAGGGTTTTTGAGAAACAAAAGCAATGTGTTCACGTAAGGATTTTTGAGTATAGGTTTTTAAAGGCCTTCCATCGATACGGACCTCTCCTTGCTGAATATCGTAAAGACGAGGCATTAGTTGTACAATCGTTGATTTACCAGCTCCTGTCGGACCAATAATAGCTACTGTCTCTCCCTTGCGGACAGTAAAAGAGAGATCTTTTAAAATCCAATCTCCTTGATAGCGAAACCACACTTTATCGAATTCTATCGAATCAAAAAATCCAGTAAGTTCAGTTGCATCTGGATGATCTTGAATATCAGGCTTAATGTCTAGCACTTCAAACATCCGCTCAGCAGCTACAATACCGCGTTGGATATTTCCATTTTCATCAGCAAACTTTTTAACAGGTTCATATACAAGCTGGAGCATGCCACAAAATACGATCAACTGAGACAAACTCATTCCAATTGTATAAAGACCAAATAAAACAACACAAGCTAAACACAAGGTAGTAATTGCATGTAAGATAGGACGGGTCAAAAGACCATATTTAGCTGTTTTACTTTCTAAAACAGCCATACGATCATTTTGCTCCTTATATTTTTTTAAAGAAAAGCCTTCCATAGAAAAAATCTTAACCGTCTGTATACCAGCTAAAAATTCGATCAATATATTGGCAAAACTCTCCTGATTTTTTTGTAGCTGGCGAGAAACCCTCTTAACCCTACGAGCTAAAAACACAATAGGAATAATAATTAAAGGCACTCCAAAAAAAATGACAAGAGATAAGCGCCAGGAGAGATAAAAGCACATGGACAAACAAGTAACAATGGTAAAAGGCGTTTGCAAGTAATTCGTTAGCCAAGAATTAATAGAAGTAGCTATCTGCCCTGCATCACCAACGACGCGAGCAGAAAGACTGCCAATATTATGCTGCTGATAAAAACTCATTGGCAAAGACTGAATATATTCAAAGTACTGCTGCCGTAAATCCCTGCTAATGCGAATGGCAAGTAATTGCGTCGTATAACGGCTTGCAAAAAGCCAAATTGCTTTAAAGATCGCAACAGCAACTAAGACTAGAATCAAAGCTTTAATATTATGAGAAAGACGCAGTTTTTGTTTCACTTTAGCAAGCATCCAACTTAATGGATTACCTTCATTTTTTTTTACAATAAAAGAAGTTGCTTGTTGTTTTGTGATATGCCCTGTGTGATCTTTATCGATCAGATCCCATTTCTCTTGCACTTGTTCTAAAGAGACTACATCTCGGCTATTTTCTTTAGAAAATAAAGTAAAAAAGTCTGCTCCATTATTTGATAATACACCTAAAGCAAACATCTCCATTTGGCTAGAAATTGTTAGACAAAGCAGTGTAAAGAAAGTGATGATAAATAAATATAAATGACGACGGCTTCTTAAAGCAGCATCTAAAAGTAATTTCATGGTAATTCCTTGAACCTAAGGATTACTCTTGAGGTAACCCTAAATCTTCAACCAAGAATTTACCAATTTGACGATATTTTTGATAGCGTTGTTCAACAAGAACATCTAGATCTAGATGTATTAATCTATTATATTGCTCAAGAGCAAATGCTTTTACTTGGGCATACATAAAAAATGGATCATGATGAGCACCACCTAAAGGCTCTTCAATTTTTGCATCTACAATCTTGAACTCTAACTGATTTTCTACATGTATTTTGAAAGCTTTAGCTGCAGTTTCATTTTGGTTGGTATCTTTCCAAAGAATAGAAGAACCTGCTTCTGGAGAAATTACGGAATAATAAGAATGCTCTAACATCCCTGTTACATCTGCTACTCCGATCCCAAGAGCTCCACCAGAACATCCTTCTCCTATTAAAACAGCAATAATTGGAGTAGAAAGACGACTCATTTCAAAAAGATTCTGCGCAATCGCCCATCCTTGCCCTCTTTCTTCTGCAGCAAAACCTGGGTAAGCTCCTGGGGTATCGATCAAACATAAGATAGGCAGATGAAATTTAGCAGCAAGACGCATACATCTTAAAGCTTTGCGATATCCTTCTGGGTGAGGCATTCCAAAATTGCGATGTAAACGACTTTCTGTATCATGGCCTTTTTCTTGAGCAACCACCATAAAATTTATATCATCTATTTTTGCCAACCCACATATGATTGCAGGATCATCTCCATACACCCTATCTCCATGCAATTCGATAAATTCTTCCGTTATGTTGCAAATATAGTCATTTGCTTTAGGCCTTTTAGGATGGCGACTAATCACAACTCTTTCCCAAGGGGTTAACTGAGAATATATATTTTTTTTTAATTTTTCTAATTTTTCTTCTAAATATTCTATTTCATCTTTTGTCCATAAAGCACTATCTTTTTTATTCTGCTCTTTTAATTGAGAGATTGTCTTTTCGTATTCTATAATCTGTTTTTCATGAGCTAACATAATGTTTTCCTTTTTCTAACACGTTTTTAACGTGAAGGTGCTGCTACTTCTATACCGGGCAGGGTAGCTTCTTTAAAATCTTTAACAATTTCAATAAATGTTGGCTTGGTAGTCACAATTAAAAAAAGCTCCTCTATATCTTTTGAGGCTAATCGGATGCATCCATTACTGTTATAGCCTCCAATACACGTCAAGTCCTCTGCAAGCTGCCCGCTAGAATCAGCGATCCATGGAGAGCCTTGTACTCCATAACCCTTAGCAGGTTCCGAAGCTTTTTCTATTTCTTGCTCAAAAGGAATCCAATGAGTACCAAATACTGTAATCATTTCTACTGTTTTATTTTGGTAAATCCCTTTGCTTTCCAATTGATAAGTAGCAACCCGCTTTCCCAAAAGATATTTGCCAAGAGGTGTTAAACTGCCCGAGGGTTTGCTTGCATCCAATTTACCTAAACCAATGGAATATGTTTTTAACAATACCCTTTCGTTAGTTCCTGAATCAAAATAATAAAAACCCATTTTGCAACGAGAAACATCTACCAGTAGATAAAACTCAATCGTTTTATCTCTGCGAAATACGTTAAAACGGTTTCCTTCTACTATCCTTCTTTGTGAAGAATATTCCCCTTTTGCATCTAGGCTACATAAGATAAAAGAAGAAGGGGTTTGATAGTAGTCAGCGTAATCATTTAACCAAGCAGGCCTACCTGCTAACCAAGAAACAGAGCTGCTATAAGAAATTGTCTCGACAATCGGAAACTGAGAAGCTGGATTTTTAGAAAAGAGCTGGTAAATCCGGTCTATACAAGGCAAATCTCCATTTAGTGAAAGCGGCTTGGTACTTTTCACTTCTATTTTTTGTTGCATGATCACAGGAAGAGTCGGTTTTATCTCTATTTGTCTGGTTATTTTTTCATCATGAGCTCTACTTTTTTTGATCACAGCTGTAATTCCTATCATAGAAAACAAAACAGTTGAACCAATCAGTAGAATTCTTCCTATAGCCAAATGTAGCCTCTCCTTATTTTAAGGATTAGATGATAAGAGTTAAGTTCATAATATATTTAATTTTAACGAAATGTCGATTAATCCTAATTAAGATAGTAAAGATTCTAAACTATTTCAGATTAAATTAGAATAAAATAATGAATAGAGAATACTCCGTTATATAGAGATAAAAAGTTGCATTTCAACTATTTAACAACAAGAAATGCAACTTGATTTGAGTTAACTAATTGGCATATTTTTATATACAGATTGATGTTCTGCAGCTGTGATTGGTTTTTTTTTCTTTTCCATTAGCTTACGCATCTTCTTGCCTGGAGTGAATTTTACTGCCAATCTAGCAGGAATGATAATAGGAACCTCTGCATTTTTAGGATTACGACCAATTTTCTGCTTTCGTTCCACTACTTCAAAAACCCCAAAATCGCGTAATTCCAGACGATTTCCTTCAGAGAGATAATCTGTTGTTTTATCTAAAAATGATTGAATCACATTACGTACATCATTAGGATGCAGTCCTCGATGCCTAGAAATCATCTGAATCAACTTTTTTTTAGTAATTGTTGCCATAAACCTTGCTCTCCTTGTTTCTAAATATAAGCATTTTCAAAATACTTAGCTTTTCTTATCTCAAAAGAAAAGGGGTATTTATCTATTTACATTCACTAGGCTCATTGTTGTATCGTCCTGATTTTCAATCAAGTTGTTTTTATAAAAAAAAATCGACATCTCTTAACAAAGAGATGTGGAAAACGTGGTTTGTCTTTAAACTATTTTTTAATAGAAACTAATATTTTTTTTCTTTTACCGGAACCGAAGACTAAAAACCGATCTTCAATTGCCATTCCTGGTTCAATTAAAAAATTTATATCATGAATTTTTTGATTATTGAGATATGCGCCATTATTACTAATAAGTCTTATTGCTTCACTTTTACTAGAAACAAGACCTACTTTCACAGAAACATCTATATATTTTTGACCAATTAACTCAGATTGTTTTACATATTCAATGGGCATATCATTAGCTGAAATTTCTTTTAACACATCAAATTCTAAAATTGCTTTACCCCCAGGAGCTAAGCACTGAGTAACCTTTTGAGCAATTTGCAACCCTGAATTCCCATGAACCAAACGCGTCATCTCTTCTGCTAAACGCTTTTGCGCCGTATTGGGAACATACTCTGAACTTTTTATAACTTGCTCGTATTGTGCAATCTCTTCTAACTCCATAAAAGTAAGCATGCGCATTAAATGAATAACTTCCGTATCTTGAATTCGATAGAAGTACTGATAAAATTGATAAGCAGAACATTTATCTTTAGAAAGCCAAATAGTCCCCTGTTCTGTTTTACCAAACTTTCTGCCATCATTGCGAGTAAGCAGAGGAAAAGTGTATCCAAATACCTGTGCGCTTATTTTTTTGCGTATAAAGTCGATCCCAGCTGTAATATTACCCCATTGATCACTGCCACCTAACTGTACCTGTACGTTATGATCCGTGTACAAACGATAGAAATCATAAGCTTGCAATAATTGATAACTAAATTCCGTAAAACTTATTCCTTCTTTAGAAACAAGACGGGTTTTTATACTGTCTTTAGCTAACATAGGGCCCAAGCGAAAATACTTTCCTACATCTCGTAAAAAGTTAATGGATGCATATTCTTTGAACCATTGATCATTATTAAAAATAAGAGGACGCGTAGAAGAATTTGAAAAATCCAACACCTGTTCAAAATTCTTGATGATAGAGTTCATATTAGTGGCAATTGTCTGAGCATCGAGTAAGGGACGTTCTGTACTTTTACCTGAAGGATCTCCTATCCTCGCAGTAGCGCCTCCTAAAACAACAACGGGAATATGGCCAAATTTTTGAAACCAACGTAAGACGATAATACCAACTAAATTACCAATATGTAAACTATCGGCTGTTGGATCAAATCCTAAGTAGACTTTAGTAGGTTTTTGAAGAAGATTTATCAGTTTATAACTAGTGGTAGCTTCTAATAAACCGCGCTTTTGCAAATGCTCTATAATCATGAAGATCTTGTAATGAAAATAAAGCCTCTATCCTAAATTAAAAGGGATTTTTTATCAACTTGTGAATGTTACTTCAAGAACGATCTTTATTATAGATAACTTGCATATCTTGCTTTAACTTTTCTACTAGAACACCAACTCGCTGACTAAATTCCGCAGCATTGCGATTTTCATCAAATAAAGATATGCTTTTTTCTTTTAACACAACTCTTTGAGAGGCGTGTCTTTCAATCCATCTATGAATTTCAATTAACTTCTTTTTAAGAGCAGGAGCTGTGACTTTTTGGTCAAAAGATTCTAGATGTTTTTTTAATTTTTCTCTTACTTTTTTTGTTTTTAAACTTTCTTCCGCAATTTCTTTTTCGTGTCCGGGTTTCATCCAAAGCTCCTATCTATTATCTTAAACTAAGCCAATGTTCGCATAATAAAGTAAAATAGATATAAAATCAAATTTTTACTTAACGCTATCTAAAATGGATTAAAAAGATTGATAAAATCGGTAGGAATATCAAAATGTTTAGTTGTGATTTGTTTTAAGGATTGTATACCCACTTTTTCTGTAGAAAAATGACCTAAGGCAAAAAAATGAATCTCATTTTCATACGCTAAATCCCAGATTGGTTCATCAAAACTACCTGTAACAAAACAATCCATCCCTTCTTGAATCGCTTGTTCTATCATCCAATGAGCTCCTCCAGACACAATGGCAACAGAAGCTATATGTTTTTTACCTCCTAGTGCCGTATGTGCTACATGCTCATAATACGTTTCTAGTTTTGTTTGAAAATCCTCTACTAAAGTCGGCTTAATTTGAGCCTTTACTCCAATTTTATTTGTACCTATTGATCCAAATGCTTTTAAGTTTGTCAAATCTAAATCACGAGCTACTTTCCAATTATTACCAACTGTTTGGTGGGCATCTAATGGCAAATGATAAGCCAACAAAGAGATTTCATTTTCTAATAAAAGCTGAAACTTTTGTTTTTTAGAACCCACAAGAATATAAGAGGTTTTATCCCAAAAAATCCCATGATGTACAATAAGAGCATCTGCTTTTATTGCTATTGCTTGTTTAATAGTTGCTAGACTAGATGATACAGCAAATGCAACACGAGAGATTACCTTTTTACCCTCTACCTGTAGGCCATTTGGGCACACATCTGAAAAGAACTCAGGCTGCAAAAGCTGATTGAGGTATTGTAACAAATCTTGTAAGGTAATCATTAGCAATGATAATTAAATACATGATTAGTTTATGTCTAGAGAAGAAATAAAAAAAAAGGTTGGTTACAAAGCCGCTGAGCTAGTTGAAAATAATATGCTAGTTGGGCTAGGAACGGGTTCTACTGCTTTTTATTTCATCGAAAGATTGATTCAACGTTCTCAGCAAGGATTAAAAGTAGAAGTTGTTGCTAGCTCTCAAAAGTCTTTTATCCAAGCTAAACAAGGAGACCTCAACCTTTTAGATATCAATAAAATATCTTCTCTTCATTTAACTGTAGATGGAACAGATCAAATCGATCCTCAAAAACGTATGATTAAAGGAGCTGGTGGAGCGCATGTAAGAGAAAAAATTATGGCAAGTATGAGTCAAGAAATGCTTGTAATTATAGATGAGAGTAAAATGGTAAAAGAGTTAGGAAAAACCAAAGTCCCCGTTGAAATTCTTCCCTTTGCTGCAAAAGCTACCATTCACCATATTGAACAAGCGGGCTATAAAGGATTTTTACGTACAAATATTGATCAATCTTTGTATATTACAGATAATCAAAATTATCTTTTTGATATTTATTTTCCTACATTCATTTCTTCTCCTGAGCAAGAACATCAAAAATTGATCCAAATTCCAGGGGTTATAGATACAGGTTTCTTTTTTAATTTAGTTAAACGAGTAATTATTGGATTTTTCGATGGACAAATTGTAATTAAACAATAAATAGTCAAATTAAAGAGGAAAAGTATGGATTCTGATTTAATTCCTATTACTTTTAATAAAATCATGCAATCACGCTCTTATACCGTGATTATCCTTGGCACGGAAGAAAAGCGTTTTGCTATCTACACAGATCCGCAAGTGGGAAATAATATTCAAATGCATCTAACAGAGAAAAAAAAACCACGTCCTTTTACCCACGATCTTATACATGCTATTTTTTCTGGTTTTGATATTCGTACTGCACAGATTGTGATCCATGACGTAGAAGATACCATCTACTTTGCACGTTTATATTTGGAACAAAAAATCGGCGAAAAAACAACGATTTTAGAAATTGATGCTAGACCTAGCGATTGTATCACCCTTTCTCTTTTAAACAATATTCCCGTCTTTTGCAGAAAAGAAGTTCTCGAAAAAGCTATCCCTGTTGAGGAATAAGCTATCAGAAACTTGATTTAGAATATATTCTATGATTAATTGCACTCCAAATGCTGTTATACCTTCTTCAGGAGCATCCACTTTCGATGCCGTAGCTGAAAGATATCAATATGAGCCCAGTGAATCTGAGGATCAACAAAAGTGCGAGGAAACTCAGCTGATGATGAAGCGTGCATTGCTTCTAATGAAAGAATAGAAAGTTGTTTTTGATTTTATTCTACAATCTTTTTTCGAAATTCACTACTTAGAGAAGACCCTATGTTTTTGAAAAATCTAGACACATCTCTTCTTGTCATTATGACTCTATCCTCTTGAGTTCTGTAAGGGGTTCTAATTACATCTGATAAGTAACAATGCAAAAGATATTCTATCTTTTTTGGAAACTTTTAATTCTTCAAATAAGCAATTCTTTAATTTCTCAAAAATGAATTAAAAAATAATCTATAAATAGAAAAAAGAAAAGCTTGGCAGATAAGTCAAAAAAACCTATCGCCAATAAGAAAAGATTAATAAAAGCTTATGTCTGACAACAGGCTAAATCTGTTTTCTTCACCTTTTAAAGCAAAAAAATCCAGTGAATTCACACTACATGTGAACAACATATCATAAAAATAGTCAAGAAAAGTAAAGTTAATATTTAATATTAAACTTATTACGAGCTAACGTAAGGATTGCCTTTACAGCCTCTTCTGCATCCTCTCCAACAGCTTCTACATTAATCTTGGCTCCTTTATCAGCAGCTAAGATTAAAATGCCCAAAAGAGATTTAGCATTGACGATCTCTTGTTGGTATTTTAATGTAACATCTGCTTTAAAGCCTGTAGCACATCTAAGCAATTCTGTTGAAGGACGTGTATGTAAACCTTTTTCATTAACTACAACAAAAAAGTCTTTGTATTTTTTTTTCATTTTAGAATTAAAAACACTTATTAACATAAGCTTTGATTTTCAACAAAAGCTTAAACAGTAGTTTATATAATTTTTAATAATAAAGCAGTTTTTTATTTATTTTATCTTGAAAGTGTTTTTTTGATTCAATAAACCATACCGCTATAAAAAAATTATACTTTATATTGAACTATCATACTAGAAAAATTTTCTTCAAGACCCTTCAAGAAATTCTTCCAGTTGGGTTACCAGTTGGTCAAAGGAGCGCATGACAATCTTAACAGCTTCTGCAGAACGCATATCTACACCTGCTTCTTTTAGAAGATCTAAAGGATTTTTACTAGAACCTGCGGATAAAAATTGTAAATATTTTTCTCGAGCAGAAGCTCCTTCTATACAAACTTTTTCTGCTAAAGCATGAGCAGCACTAATCCCTGTTGCATATTGGTATACGTAAAAATTATAATAAAAATGAGGAATACGTAAGCATTCAACATCTAATTCTGTATCTAAGCTAAAATCTTTACCGAAATATTCTTTATTTAGCTTCTGATATTGATCCTTTAAGACAGCTGGTGTTAGAACTTCAGAAGAATCTACCTTGTCATGTATGGTTAATTCAAATTCTGCAAACATAGTTTGCCGAATTAAAGTAGATCGGATGGCATCTAACTTTTGATTGACTAAGAATGCCTTTTGTTCTTTTGTCTGCGCTTGTTTAAACAAATAGCGAAAGAGCAGCTCTTCATGGAAGGTAGAAGCTACTTCTGCTACAAAAATACCATATTGAGAATATTGATAAGGTTGACTTAAGCGACTAAAATAGGAATGCATACTATGACCTACTTCATGAGTTAAGGTCATCATGTCATTAAATGTTCCTTGATAATTCATCAAAATATAGGGTATGCTGTCATAACATCCGCTTGAATAGGCACCTGAGCGTTTACGTGGCGTTTCATAACGATCTACCCAACGTTCATCCGTTAATCCTCTTTTAACAACTTCTTGATAATCTGCCCCTAAGGGAGCTAAAGAAGACACAATCCACTCCACCGCTGTATTGTAGTCAACGTCCATTTCGATATCTTTTACTAGAGGTACAAATAGGTCATAGGCGTGGAGGCTTGGAACTTTTAAATATTTTTTACGTAAAGAAATATAGCGATGTAGAGAAGGAAGATGCTCACGCACTGACTGAATCAAAGAAAAATAGACTTGAGAATCGATCTCATTTACATAAAGAGCAGCCTCTAAACAAGAAAGGTATTTACGCGCTCTTCTTTCAAAGACATGCTTTTGTATTTGACCCTGTAATAGTTCACTAAGCGTATTTTCATAAGCTAAAAACCCATGGTGGAGGGTTTTAAAGGCATGTTCCCTTAATGTGCGATCTTTTTCTTTCAAAAGAGTTAAATACTTACCATGAGTTAAAGCGTGCTTATTCTCTTTACTATCACATATATCTGGAAATTTTAAATCTGCATTATTAAAAGCTCCAAATGCTTGGCTGGAGGTTTCTAGAGATTTACCTACAAGAGCCATTAGCTCTTCTTGTTCTTGAGATAAGGTGTGGTTTTTAAGACGGATGATTTTTTCTAAATACAAACGATAAGAAGCTAAAATAGGATCTTTAATCAAAGCATCTAATGTTTCCTCCGGAGCTCGTAATAGAGCTGGCTCAATCCACGCTGTTTCTTGGCGAAAGGTATATAAAATCGTACTAATACGAGACATAGCTATTTTTGCAACTTCTTCTGCTACATCTTCGTCATGTCTTAAATGAGCATAGGTATAAAGCTTTGATAGCTGCCTTTCTATCTCCAAACAAGTCTCAATAAGCCGCTTTAATTGCTCTGGGTTTTTTTGCCAACTAGATTCAAAAACCGCAATCTCTGGCCAATGAGGGGTTTGTTTTTCTCTTGCAAAAAGCTGCATTTGACTTTCCCAAACCCTCCAAGAGCTATACAACTGTTCCACATCCCAACAATCATTTTTTTGCATTTGCTCTCTTGAATTAAAAGACGGGGTATAAATCTGTTCCATCGTCATGATATAGCACCTTTTAAGAAGTTCAATAAAAGATAGTATCTTACTCAAAATCTCTTTGATTAGTCAACTCTATCTCTTCAGGATCTGTATTATTAAAATTTTTTATTGATAATTTTTAGCACTATAACATCAAAAGTGCTAATTTACGTTGTCAAAATTCCCTTATTTTTCTACAATGAAGCCTGAAGTTTTTTAACAAATTTACAAAGAGAGATCCCCTCTCTTTTTATTATTTCCTTCAAACCCTTTACTTAAAAGGAGATGAAAATGACAACTGCAATTAAAAAAAAATTTAAACCTTTAGGAGATCGCGTTCTCGTACAGCATACGGAAGAACAAGAAACACTAAGAGGTGGTATTGTGCTTCCCGATACAGCCAAGAAAAAAGGGCAATTCGCTACAGTTATTGCTGTTGGCACAGGCTCTACCACACCTGAAGGAAAACCAATCCCTATTTTAGTTAAAGAGGGAGATAAGGTTTTAATCGATAAATATGCTGGTCAAGAAGTAACGGTTGAAGATGAAGAATTCGTTATTTTACGAGCAAACGAAATTATTGCACTTATCAATTAAGCTAAAAAGGAGTTATCTAATATGGCCAAAAATATGAAATTTAAAGAAGAAGCTAGTCAGAAGATCCTAAAAGGAGTGCGCACACTCGCTTCTGCAGTTAAAGTAACCCTAGGTCCTAAAGGACGACATGTTGCTATCGAACAATCTTTTGGTACACCTATTGTAACAAAAGACGGTGTAACTGTTGCTAAAGGAATCGAGCTAAAAGATAAGCACGAGAACATCGGTGCTCAAGTGATTAAAGCAGCAGCTAGTAAAACAGCAGATAAAGCAGGAGATGGAACCACTACTGCTACTGTTCTAGTAGAAGCTATGTATAGCGAAGGTTTGCGTCACACTACAGCTGGAGCTAATTCTGTAGCGATTAAAAGAGGAATTGATAAAGCTACAGAAGCAACTGTTGCAAAGCTTAAGAAGCTCAGTAAGCCTATTAAAGACAAGCTCGAGATTGAGCAAGTAGCAACAATTTCTGCTAATGGAGATGCAGATATTGGTCAAACGATTGCTAAAGCAATGGAAAAAGTGGGCAAAGATGGAACTATAACGGTTGAGGAAGGCAAGGGACTAGAAACAACTCTTGATATTGTAGAGGGAATGAGCCTTGATCGCGGTTATGTATCTCCTTACTTTGCAACAAACAGAGAAACACAGGAATGTATTTTTGAAGATCTTTATATTCTACTTTATGAGAAAAAAGTTTCTTCCGTTAAAGAATTTGTCCCTGTTTTGCAATCCGTTGCTGAAACAGGTCGTCCTTTCCTAATCATTGCAGAAGATGTAGAAGGCGAGGCCTTAACAACTCTTGTATACAACCGTTTGACTACAGGTCTCAAGATCTGTGCTGTAAAAGCTCCTGGTTTTGGAGATAGACGTAAAGCGATTCTAGAAGATATTGCTATCCTAACCGGTGGTCAATTAATCAAAGAAGAGCTCGGTCTTAAACTAGAAAAAGTAACTCTCGATATGCTAGGCCGTGCTAAAAAGGCAGTTATAGGTAAAGACAGTTTTACCCTAGTAGAAGGAGCTGGAGATAAAGCAAAAATCGAAGAACAGAAAGCATTATTGCGCTCTCAAATCGAAGATTCTGAGTCTGACTATGATCGAGAAAAACTACAAGAGCGTCTTGCTAAGCTTGCAAGCGGCGTAGCAATTATCCGCGTAGGAGCTGCTACTGAAGTGGAAATGAAAGAGAAAAAAGATCGCGTAGATGATGCGGTTCATGCAACTCAGGCTGCTGTAGAAGGTGGTATTTTGCCAGGTGGTGGGGTTTCATTCATTCGCTGCATCCCAGAATTAGAACAGCTATGCAATAGCTTAACCAATCCTGATGAAAAAGCAGGAGTGAATATTGTCATAAAAGCGCTAAGCTCGCCTTTACGTCAAATTGCTGAGAATGCAGGTTGTGAAGGTTCTGTTATCGTTCAAAACGTAGCTAAAATGACCACGTATGAAGGATGGGACGCTTTAAATGATAGCTACTGCGATATGTTAGAAAAAGGGATTATCGATCCTGCAAATGTATCTATTTTTGCTATTCAAACAGCAGCGTCTACTGCTGCAATGCTTTTGACAATGGAAGTGATCATTGCACAAGAGCCAGAAGAAGAGAAAATGCCAAGCCCAGCTGGCATGCCAGGTGCAGATTATTAATCTGTAAATAGCAAAAAGGCGCTTAAATCTTTAAGCGCCTTTTTTTTGTTTTCTTGCATCAAAGATTTTTTTTATTTATCTTAAAAATTAAGATAGAAAAGAAGAGGTTCTCTTGAAATCATTTTGTTTTGGGTTGGTAAAGCTCGTTGTTATTATTCTTCTAGCTTTAATTATTTTTGTATTTATTGCTAAGTCTAGATTACCTGATATTGTTTCTAATAACTTATCAAAAAAAATAAATGTCCCTGTACAGATAGATGATATCCATCTTAATTGGAATAGAGTCGATATAGATAAAATTACCATCAGTAACCCATCAGGGTCTGTTTTACCAAAAGCTTTTTCCTCCGATCGACTATTTTCCCTAGCCGCTTTTACCAACTATCTAAAAAGACACGTTGTTATTGATCAAATTGAAATTGACAACATATACTTAGGCTTAGAATTTAAATCTCCTCTAAGTACAGATGGAAATTGGTCTAAAATTATAGGCCAAATTAATACTTCCTCTACAAGCAATTTCCGCACTGTTTTAATCCGTAAATTGATTTTAACCAATATTGATGTAGATCTAGTCTATCTCTCTGAAGGAAACTCTGTCAAACGCCTTCGCCACATCGATCGAATTGAGTTAAATGATGTCAGCAGTGAAGAAGGTATTCCTGCTAATCAAATCACCTCTCTTGTTATACAAGAGATGATCAAGCATGTCTTACTAGAACAAAATCTACAAAACTTGATCAAGGATGTAATCAAAATCCCAGAAAAAGGCATAAAGAAGATTCTCAACCCTTTTAAGAAGATTTTTAATACAAAAATACTACTAGAAGAAGAACTGGTAAATTAAGCACTTAATGTTGTCAGTAGATCTCGGTATCTCCTGACTGGTGATAGGAATAAATTTATTATTTTAATAACATTCTGATAAACTAATAAACATATAATAAACACTCTTATTTTAAGACTAAATATAGTTGAATACTATAAATCATAAAATATTAGGACAAATAAAATAAGCAGAAAAAAACCTATTGTTTTACTCTCTATAAAAGACCCTATGAACACTCATTTATTCCCTAATGCAGATATCCTTAACCATAAACTTTTAGTCCCACTGTTGCATCCATTAAGGTAGCTTATGAAAAGCTGTAAACTCATATAGACAACCCGAATTGACGGCTAGAAGCAATCACTCTTTTAGATAGTTTCATAACCCCTATTAAATTAGTTACTAACATCAGAGCAATAGCTATATCTGCTAAACTCCAAATCATATCCACTTTCATTACACTTCCTATTGGGATCAAAAGCACATAAAAAAACCTAAAATAATGAGCTTTTTCATTACCTATTAAAAAGCCTAAAGCTTTTTCTCCACAGTAAGACCAGGCTAAAATAGTGGTATAAGCAAATAAAACAAGTGCTATAATAACTATATATCCCCCTATTGCAGAATTTAATCCTTGGGAAAAAGCATAGGTAACCATATTTGTGCTATATAAATTGGGAATCTGCCAAGCCCCCGTTATAATCAACACGAGTCCTGTAGTCGTGCAAACAATCATAACAATTACAGGAGTAATTAAAGTGGTGATTCCATTAATAATGGGATTTTTAGCATGAGCACTTGCTTGTAAAATAGGCACTATTCCTGTTCCCGCATCCGTTGCAAAAAGTCCTCTATCAAACCCTGTAGTCATTGCTTTAAGAACTCCTATTCCTAAAGCCCCTCCTATAAAAGAAGAAAAACCAAAAGCATGTTGGAACATCAATCCAAAAGAAGGTAGAATTTTATCGTATTGCAAAGCGATAATGATAAAAGCGGTGCCTAAATAAATGAGTGCTTTAAAAGGAACTATATAGGAAGCAAAGTTTGCAATTCTTTGGATGCCTCCTAAAATCACTATGCCCACTACTACCGCAAAAGCTATACTACAATATAAAGGATTGAATCCCATTTTTTCTAAGGGGAGAACAACAGAATTAATTTGTGCAAAATTTCCTACTGTAATAGAGCCAAAAAGAGTAAAAATAGCAAACAAGATAGCTATCATTTTATAACCTAAACCATCTCTTAGGTAATACATAGGACCTCCTACATACTCATTTTTTTCTGTTTTTTGGCGAAAAGAAATGCTCAAAACACAACTTACATATTGAATGGCTGCTCCAAAAAAGGCCATTACCCACATCCAAACCAAAGCACCTGGGCCCCCTGTACCTATGGCCACAGCCATGCCTGATATATTTCCTGTCCCAAAATTCCCTGCTAAAACAGAAGCTATAGCGCCAAAATGACTAATGTTACCTTCCTGCCCTGTACTTTTTTTAGTAACGCAAAGAAAGCTTTTTTTTAGTTGAAAGATTTGGATAAAGCGTAATTTTAGAGTGAGATACATACCAGAACAAACAATAGCTGGAAAAACTATAAATAAAGTAAAATACTCAATAAAAATTTTTATATCCATGCATCTCCTTTTTTAATAGTTTTCATGAATAATATGTAAAAAAACAATAGCAGAAAAAAGATTAAAAGTTGCTCTCTTAAGAACCTTAAATATTTAAAATCTATGTATAAGTATTTTATTTTATTTCTAATTTTTTTAACAAAAAACCTCTTAGCAAAAGAGCTCTCTGAGTGCTTCTGTCAAAAGGTAGAATTCCAAAGAGCACACATCGGTATTTATGTATTAGACCTTAACACGCAAAAACCCATTTATCAAAGAAATGCTGAGCAATTTTTCATACCTGCCTCTTTAATGAAAATTCCCATTAGCGCAGCAGCAGTTGCTCTTTTAGGAGAAGACTATCAATTTATAACTAGTCTAGAATATGAAGGCCATATTGATAATAAAAAAACTTTAGAAGGAAACTTATGGATTCGAGGAGGAGGAGATCCTACTATTTCCTTAACAAGCCTGTTGCAATGGGAAGCAGATCTAAAACCTCTTATTACTAAGATCAATGGAACTCTTTTTATCGATACGAGTTGTTTTGAAACAGCATTAGCTTCTAGATCTTGGAGTTTTGAAGACTTGGGTAATTACTATGGAGCTGGCGCTTCGGGTCTTACTCTAAATCAAAACACCTATTATATTACATTCCAACCAGGTAAAAAAGAAAATGATCCTGCAACTGTCATAAAAATAGATCCTCCTATTCCTGATTTAATTTTCTATAATGAAGTAACTACAGGCCTAGCTGGTTCTGGTGATCAGGTATGTGTCTTTGGATCTGAATATTCCCCTATCCAATTTTACCGAGGAACCATCCCCATAGATCAAAATAACTTCACCATAAAAGCTGCCATTCCTGATCCTGCTTTACTTTGTGGTTTAATCTTGAGCAAACAACTAAAACCAACAAAAGGCATTAAGGTTATTAGAGAAAAAAATACAAGCGTCCCACAACAAACAGTGATTACTCATTATAAGTCTGTTTCTTTAAAAGAACTGCTGCTATCTATGAATCAATTTAGCATCAATCTTTACGCAGAACATCTTCTAAAAACACTTGGTCAAGGCAAGAGCAAACAAGGAACAAAATGTATAGAATATTTTTTAAAAAATCTAAATATCCCTTCTCAAGTTCATGATGGAGCAGGACTTTCTCGAACCAATCTATTAACTCCTAAAGGAATGGTTACGCTTTTATCTCACATTAAAAGCTCTGATGCATATCTTTGTATATATACCTCTCTACCCGAGTCAAGCCAATCAGGAACACTCCGGTTTTTCCCAAAAATTCCAGATGCTTATTTAAGAGCAAAAACAGGAAGTATGGATAATATCTACAATTTGGCAGGTTACGTAACTCTTGGACCTAAACAGTATGCATTTTCCATTTTTTGTAACCATTATAAAGGCCCTCTAAGTGATATAAAAAACGAAATAGTGCTTTTTTTAGACCTTTTAATAGAAAAACTAGATCAATGAGGTAAAAATAAAGAATCCACTATGGAGCTCTTTGTAATTTTCTCCAAAATAGAGACGGGAGCCGCTTCTGGCATACTAAGAGCTAACCTGGGAATAATCACAGTTTGCTCTAATGCATATTGTCCAGATATTGCTGCGTGTGAAACCTGATCGGTAAATACTGCCCAACAAGAATGTGGAGGAAATTCCCAATAATCTTTTGGACAATTTTCTTGAAATTCCTGATTCTCTTTTAAGAAGTTATGCATATTTAACATAAAAGAATCATAGGGAGAACGTAAAGTAATCGGCAAACCTAATTTATGAGCACTTTTCTTAAAAGCTCGAATCAAGCGTCCTGAAAAAGTCTCATGAACCCCTTGAGGAAAAGGCAACTTACTTGTTCCCCCAAAAAGCCCTGCTAAAGTTTCAAAAGAATCAGAAGTAATCCAATGTCGTTTTTCTAAAGGATTAATATTGGTAAAAAATCGTAAAATACGATCTCCATGTACCGGACGAGAAGGAAAAGAATCGACATGTAAAAGGTCATTACGTGCTCTTGTTCTTAATTGTCTGCCTTTTTCCTGAAAAGGTCGAAAGCTCGCATAATCCAATTTCCATTTATCTGCATAAGGAGCCAAAATATGGGCTAATAAATCCATTGTTTTTCGAGAGTAGCTTTGCATGATATCTAACATTTTTACTCTTTGTTCCTCTGATAAAGTAGTAATATTTGTGATTTTATTAGATTGCGGTTTATAGGCAATATTTTTACGATTAGCTGCACCTGTCTGCTTTTGTAAAAGTAAAAAATCCAGTTCTTCTTGAGGAAAGTCAAAAGGGCACTTTGAAAAAAAAAGGATATTTCCTTTTTCTAGTTCTTCACAATATCTTTGATGACAATCCATTTGCTGTAGATTTGCCTCTTTAACTGTAATTAACTGAGTCATAGCACCTCAAGTGTTTGTAAGTAATCAAAAAAAAATATTACATATTTATTTAAACTCTAATCTAATTTCAGAGAAAAAATAAAGTGTTATTTAATGGATTTTTTACCAATACTAGGAAGATTAAAAGTACGGAATCTAGCTCATGTAGAAAAAGATTTGCTATTTCTTCTTTTTATTTTTTTTAGTCTCTTTGATTTGATCAAACTCATACTGATAAGGCGTCTTCACCTTTACAATTTTGCTATCTTGACTAAATATACGAGATGTTTCTATACGAACTGCTATTTCAAAAACTCTTTGAAAGCTTTATGAAGCTCTAAGATTATTTTATTTATTGATTGCTAAAGCTATTTAGGAATGTAAAGGAAAATGATCCTGATAGAGTAATTGAAATCTTTAAGGCTTATCTTAGACAAAAAAAATAAGAATCAGTTTGCAAAGAAGAACCCTTGATATGGCTTTCTCATAATATTTTACCACATCAAAAAACACTGAATAACTACCCAGACAATAGAAATCCCAAGCATTTTTTTAGTTATAAAAAAGATCTCCGGGTGCAAGATTCGAACTTGCGACCAATAGATTAACAGTCTACTGCTCTACCGCTGAGCTAACCCGGAACAGAAGAACCATTCTATAAAGAGTTATATTTTAGAGCAATAATAGCTTTGCGTTTCTGATAAAAAAATGTAAACTTAATCTTTTTTAGGAGTGACCATGGAAGAGATCTACGGCTTTATCGATACAATTATTTTTGCAGAAGAAGAAAAAGGGTTCACTGTAGCTCGCTTAAAAGAAGCTAAAAAAAAAGAATTAACTTGTATCGTAGGAATCATGCCCTCTGTTCAGCCAGGGGAAACCCTTCGGTGTAAAGGTATTTGGCGTATTCATCCTGAACATGGACAGCAATTTGAAGTAAAGGTTTTTGAATCACAAGCCCCTTCAGATTTAATAGGGATTCAAAAGTATTTAGAATCAGGAATGATCAAAGGAATTGGTCCTATCTATGCAGAGCGCATAGTAAAACTTTTTGGACTAAATACACTAGATGTGATTGATCAAAAACCTGATCGCTTATTAGAAATAGCCGGAATTGGAGAAAAAAGAGTCGAAAAAATTAAAACTTGTTGGCATGAACAACAAGCCATTAGAGCTGTGATGATTTTTCTAAGGGGTCATAATGTTAGTCCTTCTTTTGCACAAAAAATTTTTAGAATGTATGGCTCTCAAAGTATTGAAAAAGTACGCTCTAACCCCTTTCGTTTAGCTAAAGATATCCATGGTGTTGGCTTTAAAACAGCAGATTTAATCGCGCAAGGATTAGGAATTGTAAAAGATGCTAAAGAGCGAATTTGTGCAGGGATTGAGCATACTTTATGGGAACTAAGCCAAGAGGGGCACGTATGCTACCCCATCCAAGACTTAGCTTCTAAAGTAGAAGAAAAGCTAGAGGTTTCTAAAGATCTCATTATAGAAGGTATTTCTTCACTTATCCAGTTAGAAGAAATTATTAAAGAAGAACAGATGGTATGGATAAAACCTCTTTTTTTAATGGAAACTGGGATTGCTCGAGAAATGATGCGTTTAAGACAGCATCCTTGTCGAATACGTGAAGTACAGATAGATAAAGCCTTAACGTGGGTCCAGAAAAAACTCCTAATTGATTTAGCAGAGGAACAACTAACAGCAGTAGCTTGTGGACTTAAAGCAAAGACTCTCATTATAACAGGCGGTCCAGGGACAGGGAAAAGCACAATTACCAAAGCTATACTAACAATTACTGAGAGGATTGCAAATCAGATTGTTTTAGCAGCTCCTACAGGAAGAGCTGCTAAAAGAATGAGTGAAATTACAGGAAAAAAAGCATCCACTATTCATAGCCTCTTGGAAATGGATTTTAAAATAGGAAAGTTCAAACGCAATAAACAAAATCCTATTTGCTGTGATTTACTGATTATTGATGAAGCAAGCATGATAGATACTCAACTCATGTATAATTTGCTCAAAGCTGTTCCTGATGATGCAAGAATCATTCTTATTGGAGATATCGATCAATTACCCAGTATTGGTCCAGGAAACGTATTGAAAGACCTGATTGCTTCAGAAAGGATTTCTGTAACAGAATTAAAAAAGATCTTTCGTCAAGGAGCAGGTTCTTTAATTGTCACTAATGCGCATAGGATCAATCAAGGACAATTTCCTGATATTTCCTATCATCCACGTAGCGATTTTCAATTTATAGAAAAAGAAGACCCACAAGACGTCATTGATACTATTGTAAATCTGATTGGAAACCAATTGCCTAAAGCATATCGCTTTCATCGTTTTGATGATATTCAGGTATTATCCCCTATGAAAAGAGGACTAATTGGCAGTGAAAATCTAAATGTTGTTCTTCAGCAAAAACTCAATCCCTCTCCTACAGCTCTACATCGTATGGGCCGATCTTTTCAAATAGGAGATAAAGTAATGCAAATTCGCAATAACTACGAAAAAGAGGTTTATAATGGAGATGTAGGGAAAATTACAGAAATAGATCTTACGGAACAAACCCTTAAAGTAGTTTTTGATTTAAAAATCATCTCTTACGATTTCACTCAAATCGATGAACTAATCTTAGCCTATGCAGTATCCATTCACAAATATCAAGGTAGTGAATGCCCATGTATCATTATTCCTATACATACCTCTCATTTTAAGATGCTTTATCGCAATTTGCTATATACAGGCTTAACTCGTGGTAAAAAACGGGTGGTTTTTGTAGGCACAAAAAAAGCATTAGCTATTGCCGTAAAAAATGAGGACGTTCTAAGACGCTATACGAGACTAAAACAAATTATACAAAAACTCATACAGGTTTAAGGATAAGGTGAAATTGATTCACCTTATCTAAAACAATTTATCCGCGTAAATAAAGAAAAGAATGAGGTTTAATAGGGAACTCGTTTACACACATTCGCAGACATGCTCCAAGTTCATCTACAAAATCTTTATATAGAGTAAGCTTCATTTTAACAGTCCATTCTACACAATTAGACACGCAATCTTCATAAGTAAAATCTTCTACAAGAAAGCTTTTAGTAATATTTTCAGCGTTTACAACCATATACATTCCAGATGCTAGAGCAATAGCTGGAAGGGCTATGTTATTCATATTTTTAGAAAGATTGGAAAACAAAAAAGAACACCCTGTAATCTTTTGAACGCAGGTAAATGCTTTTAATGGACTTAACATATAAATCCTTGGGTTGTGTTTTTTTACAAACAAAGTTTTAACATGCAATTTTTAGAAAGTCAAATGTTTAACAAACCTTTATATAGGATAATTTTTTAGGAAATAAAGATAAGTTTAACCCAGAAAGAAAAACATCAGAACACAACTCATAGACGCTTAAGAAAAAGTATTTTTAGAGTAGAGGTTTAAAAGTCTAAAAAGATACTTATCTCATCCTTCAGATAGATTAAAAAAAACTGTCCTATGTATAGATCTAAAAAATCAATATTGAGTTTAATTAACTAAGGATAGGAAAGACAAGACAGAAAAAGTAGAGCAAAAAGACCTCGTAATATTGTACAAGTTCATTATGAAAAAATCACAAAAGAAGTCGAAAATGGAAACCCTTGTTGAATTATCCTTCTCTGTAGATGATTTTTGGAAGGATTTCAACACATAACAAGAGCAATATTTAATTACTAAAGGCAAATTCTCAAGAGCCCAGATAAGCAGAAATATCTATTTTATTTCTTCAATCAAATGGTAGAAACTTCAAATATTTCTATTTCATCCGCGCTCTGATTTATCTTCATAAGGAGTTTCCTATACTTATTAGCTATAAGAGAAGTATTTTATACAAACATTTGCACAAGCCTCAAATTCATGGAACGGATCTTCGTATAGAACAGAAGCTTCTGCACACCAATCTAAGCAATCATTATAATCACTTGCAGAACAACTTCCAGCATTAACCTTTGACATATACATTCCAACCAAAATAATCACTGGACAAGCTATTTTGTTTACATTTTTGGAAAGGTTAGAAAACAAACACACTGCACGACTTTGAATAGGTAAATTCCTATTACATGCTTTTATTGAACCAAACACAAAAGACCTCCTAGAAAATGTCAAGAAAAAGGTTAGAATATACACTTTATGTATTCAACTTTCGACAGGAAATAAAAAGTTAGTCAGGAAATTTTAGCGCCCATAGCAGCTAAAGGAACCTCTAAGGGTTCAGGGCCTTGCTCTGTATGTGAGGCAAATAACATTCCTTGACTTTCAATTCCCATAATTTTGGTAGGTTTTAAGTTAGTAATAATCATCACTTTTTTACCAATTAAAGAGGTTAAATCTGTTATTTTTTCACCAATTCCAGAAACAATTTGTCTTTTTTCAGATCCTAGATCCATCAAGAGTTTTAATAACTTTTTACTTTTAGCAACTCTTTCTACGGCTATGATCTGAGCTACTCGCAAATTCAACTTACGCACATCCTCAATAGAAACCTCTATATTCTTCTTTGGTTGTTTTAGCACATGAGAAGACAGGTTTTTTTGTTGCTCCACAATAGTTTCCCCCTCTACTTTAGTAAATAAGATCTTTGGATCGGGCAAAGCTGTACCTACAGGAATGAGGGATTCTAAAACTTGATACCAATTAGCTTTTTCTAAAGAGTCTTTAAATCCCAGCATCGAGAAAATCTTTTGTGCGCTTTGGGGAATAATGGGACAAGAAATGAGTGCTAAGAGTTTAAGGCATTCAAGACAGCAGGAAATAGTTGTCTGCATTTGTGAAAATGTAGATTCATTACGAGCTAAAATCCAAGGTTTTTTTAAGTCAAAGTAAGCATTGCCTGCTTGCGCTAATTCCATAATAAGTTGTGAGGCTTTTCTTAAACGAAAAGAGGCATAAGCTGCTTCGGTTTGGCTGACTATATTTTTGATCTTATCCAAAAACAATCGGTCTTCTTCAACAAGCCCTAATCTAGGGGGAACTTTACCAGAAAGTTTTTCTTTGGTAAATACAAGTACTCTATTTACTAGATTCCCATATTTACCCAAAAGCTCTACATTGCATCGCATTTGAAAATCTTTCCAAGTAAATTCACTATCTTGGATTTCTGGTGCATTTGCAGCAATTGTATAACGAATTTGATCTGCTGAAAAAGAGGAAAAAAAAGACTCTAGATCAATATACCAACCATCTGACTTACTAAATTGCTTCCCTTCCAGATTGTAAAACTCATTGGCAGGAAGCTCATCGACAAGCTTGTAAGGTTGATTTTGCCCCATAATCATTGCAGGGAAAAACAAAGCGTGAAAAGGGATATTATCTTTACCAATGAATTGCACAAGCTTCGTTTTAGGATCAAACCAATACTTTTTCCATTTCTCAGGCTCCCTTTGATTCTCTGCCCATTCTTTAGTAGCTGAAATATAGCCAATGGGAGCATCAAACCAGACATAGAACACTTTCCCTTGCGCATGAGGTAAAGGGACAGGCACTCCCCAATCCATATCACGGGTAATAGAACGCATCTTTAAATCTTCTGCATAAGAGCTCGCAAAATGCAAAACATTGGATTTCCAATTTTTGGAAAGGAGCCACTCCGATAATTTTTGTTTAAAAAGATCAAATCGCAAAAACCAATGAGTAGTAGGTTTTAATACAAGAGGCAATCCTGAAATCTTAGAAACAGGATGTATAAGATCTGTTGCTTCATAATTTGCACCACACCTTTGACACTCATCTCCCCTTGCTTGAGAAAACTGACATTTAGGACAAGTGCCCATTACGTAGCGATCTGCTAGAAATTTGCCCTCTTGTTCTAAATAGAGCTGATTTGTTGTTCTTTCTTCAATATAACCATTATGTAATAAATCCAAGAAAAATTGTTGAGTGGTTTCTTTGTGTTTTAGCCAGGTCGTACGAGAATAATGATCAAAGGAAAAATTCAATTGACTGAACAAACGCTGATTGATCGCGTGAAATAAATCCACATGTTCTTGAGGACTATGCTTAGCTAGCTCTGCACTTAAGGTGATTGCAATTCCATACTCATCTGACCCACAAACATAGAGAACATCATGACCGCAAAGACGCATAAATCTGGCATAGCAATCCGCAGGAAGATATGCTCCTGCAATATGGCCAAAATGCAAAGGGCCATTTGCATAAGGAAGCGCAGAGGTAATCAAAATTTTTTGAGACATGAAATGGTAATTATTCTTCAAAATCTAGCTGTCTTAATACTTCAATATAGTCCTTTTGAGGATTACGTTTAATCTCATCAAGTAATTTTGTTAAATTTACTTCTCTACCAGAGCGGATATAAAAACGCGCTAATTCAATAACTTGATTAGCTAGTTCAAAGTTGCTTTTAAATAATCCTCGTAAATACTCATTTGTAAGAGGATGTTTAGACAGCGGCGGCATAAAAAACCTTAAGTTGAAAGTTAGTGTACACGATGCTCTTCTGCAATGATAATACTGCGTAAAACAGCATAAGCATGCTTCAAGGAATCATTTACAATATGGTAGTCATAATAACTAATTTTTTTTAATTCTTGCTCTGCCCAGGATAACCTTCGAGCTAGAGTTTTTTTATTTTCTGTCTTACGCTTTAAGAGTCTAGATTCAAGCACTTCAAGTGAAGGGGGACTTAAGAAAATGTAAATGGCAGCAAAGTTCTTTTCTTTTAGCTTTATTGCCCCTTGTGTATCAATCACTAAGAAGACATGCTTACCTCTTTTCTGCTGAGAATTTACATATTCACAGGAAGTGCCGTAATTATACCCGAAGACTTTTGCATATTCAAGGAAATCTCCCTCTTTTATTTTAGATTCAAATTCTTTTTCAGAAATAAAAAAATAATCTTTTCCATCTATCTCATTAGAGCGAGAAGGACGTGTTGTATAAGAAATACTTTCCACAATAGAGTCAAATTCCTTAGATAACATCCGTACAAGAGTAGTCTTCCCTGTTCCTGCTGGGGCACTTAAAACAAACACAAACCCAGTTAAAAAATTTGATAA
>JAUPVT010000004.1 GCA_030916885.1 Chlamydiota bacterium | reverse complement strand
CATGCGGCGTTAGATTTTGCGCTTCATCGATGATGATATACATATTGGGTAGCGTACGACCACGGATATAGGTTACCGCTTCCATTTCAATTTTTTTACTTTCCATAATCCATTTTTGTGTTTCAGCTGAATTAGCTGAGCCTGTTGATTCACATAAAAATTCTAAGTTATCATAAATAGGCTGCATCCAGTGATAGAGCTTTTCTTCTTTGCTACCTGGAAGATATCCAATGTCTTTTCCTAAGGGCACAATAGGTCGACTTACTAGAATTTTTTTATGATTCCCATCATCAAAAACTTTTTTTAAACCCACTGCTAAAGCTAAAAGGGTTTTTCCTGTTCCTGCAGGTCCCATAAGGGTTACTAATTTGATATCATCGCGCAGAAGCAAATCTAATGCACATTTTTGTTCTATATTCAAAGGATGAACACCCCAGATATCTCTTGGTAGCTTTAGTAGAGCTTCTAGTTGTTTTTTTTTGGAGTTGTATTTGCATACAGCAGATGATTGTTCTTTTGAGCTAATCAAGCAATATTCATTAGGATATAAATCAGGTAAATCAATTGGTAGGACTCCATCTTTATAGAATACATCTAGATCTTTTTTACTCATATCTAACTTCCGATATCCCTTATAGATATTCTCGTAAGAAAATCTTAAGTTAATGTAGTCCTGTGATTCTACCCCTACAGATTCTGCCTTGACGCGCACGATAAAATCTTTAGAAATAATGGAAACCGGGATCCCCTGCTCCTTTAACTTAAAAGCGCTGAAAACAATTTTATGGGCATTGCGATCTAAAGAAAAAGGAAAGGCCCCTCGATCTGCAGGTTTTGTATCCATTTGCACTTTCACTACAATATCATTTTCAATAGATACACCTTGAGCTAGTTGGCCTGGGTGTGCATTTTTCAACCCATCAATATAACGTAAAACATGACGAGCATTCTTTCCTAGCTCATCCGAAAATCTTTTCATTCCATCTAGTTCCTCAAGAACAGTCAGAGGGATTACGACATCATTATTATGAAATTTAATGAGCGCGTCAGGGTCATGTAAAAGAATATTGGTATCTATGATAAATGTTTTACGAACCACTTGATTTCTCCTTTAGTTCAGGTTAAAGTGCAGCATAGCGTGCTCTTTTACTAGACTCAACCTAATTTTTTTAACTAAATTTTAAGTGCTTTATTATTAACTCATTGTGCAGTAATTTCAGCAATCGGCTATTTAGAGTGCTAAATTCTTGACGCTGAACTTAAGAATCACTTATAATGGATTTTGTATTTGAAGGAGAAATTTATGAAAATCAATCAGAAAATGCTAAATATACCCCCTTATATATCTACCTCCTGGAAAAATGTAGCTGCTTTATATGTTGATAATCAGCAGAACAAGCCCGTTCTTAGTATTGCCCTTCTGAATGGAACTTGTGTACAAATCCCTAACTTGACCTCTTCTGTTCTAGAAGCGATTTTTTCTATGCACTCCCAATACTTAGAGCAGGAACAGTCTTTATCCAATAAAGAGAAAGTGCCAAAAGGAATGCTAGGAATTATTCCTGGAATGGAACTTATCAACACTTCTGAATTATCTGGAGATCCTGAATCCCTTCAAAGCCTTACAACCTTTTTAAAGACCTTAAGTGCCTCTTTTAAAGGAATATTGCCTGGAATAGACCTACTTCTGCAGCATAACTCTCAATTGATAGAGGCACCTCTTCTTTCTAAAGATATTTTAGAACATATTTTTTCCTTTTTAAAATCTTTAGATGATGGCTCTATGCTAAATGGTTTGCTTACTAAACCTGAGCATCCTCATTGCAACTGCCCTTATTGCCAAATCAGTCGTTTTGCTCAAAATAAAGCAGAAGAACTTGTTGAAGAAGAAGTATCTGATAAAGATTTAAAATTCAAAACTTGGGATATTGAGCAAACAGGTGATAAGCTATTTGCTGTAACAAACCCTTTTGATTCAAATGAAAAATACAGCGTATATATTGGTGATCCTATTGGATGCACTTGCGGAGAAATGCGTTGTAAGCATGTTCATGCCGTGTTAAGCACAGATATTGCTTAAACTTTTTTTTATTCCATTAATGCTTAACTTAAGGTTAAATCATATATTTTCTTGTAAATGTTTTGTCATACTCGATAAATTTGTGGTAGGAAAAAACAATTCTTCCTAGAATGACGACTAGATTATTATGATCAGGAGGAATGTAGTAGCATGTCTAAGTCTTTTAAGTTTTTTTGCGCATCCTTGTGCGTTTTTTCCTTCCATGTACTTTTTGCAGATGGATTTGCACAAGAAGATGTATTTAATGATTCATCAGCTGTTCAAAATTCTGAAATCCCATCAATTTCTCTCTTAACACAGCAAGAATCATTTGAACCTTTTACTGGTAAAGTAAAAGGAAGAAAAGTCAGATTACGATTAAATCCCCACTTAGAAGGTGATGTGGTTGCAGAAATGCAAACAGATGAGCTTTTGTCCATTATTGGAGAAAAAGAAGATTTTTGGGTGGTCTCCCCTCAGAAAGATTTCAAAGTATACGTCTCTCGTAAGTATGTATTGGATAACTTTATAGAAGGAAGTCGCGTCAATATTCGGTTAGAACCAAGTGTTGATGCACCTAGTGCCGGTTTCTTCGATTATGGCTATCCTGTAAACAATCCCTCGATTTCTTCTAAAGATCAAAAATGGTTTGAAATTGATTGCCCTCCACAAGTACAATTTTATGTTGCAAAGCAATATATAGAATATGCAGGCGGCCCTGAAATAAAAGAGCAATTCGATCTACGTATTGCTACAGCAGAACAAAAGCTAGCTTCCGCAAATTTACTTGCAAAATCAGACCTACATAAAAATGTAGATGAAATTGATTTCACAAAGCGAGTAGATTCCTACAATGAATTAATTCATGAATATAAAGATATTGCTGCTGTTTCTGAGCAAGCTAAAGAGGCTTTAGTGGATTTTCAAGAAAAATATCTACATAAAAGAATTCAATACCTAGAAACTCTGCAAACCCAAGATACTTTCTCTGAAGAAGATGGTAGAGCTGATGCAGATAATACAGTTTGCATCAATCAAACCGATAAGATGAAGATGTGGGGACATGTAGAAGAAGCCCTTTTCTTAACTTGGACCAACATGAACTATAACAAAAACATGCAAGACTACTATCAAGAGCAACAAATAACGGCTAATGTCATTTCCGGAATTGTTGAGGCTTATAACTCTGCTGTTAAAAATAAACCTGGCGATTTTATCCTACGCGATAAAGACATTCCTATTGCCTACGTATATAGCACGGTTGTCAATTTACAGGATTTAGTAGGGAAAAGAGTTTCTCTTGTTGCTACACCACGTCCTAATAACAACTTTGCTTTTCCTTCTTATTTTGTTTTAGATGTTAAGTAGTTTCGAGAATCAAAAGGAGCTTAATGTGAGCTCCTTTTTTTAAACTAAAATCTTAAATCCTCTCAAGATCAGTAATTTGTAAGTCTCGTGGTTTTTTATCAATTTCTGATAACGGTTCTAAATCCACCTCTTCAGAGAGCAGTTGTAAATCCTTAAATTTGCGCGCTGTTACTAAAACACGAGTCTCTAAAGATCCGACTGCTTTATTGTAGGATTCAACCGCCTGAGCCAAACTTTTACCCATTCTAGACCAATGCCCTGTCATATCAAGCAATCTTTTATATAACTCTTGACCTAGCTGTCTTACTTTCTCTGCTTGTTTGGACAAGTTTTCCTGTCTCCAACCGTAAAACACTGTACGTAAAAGTGCAATGAGGGTTGTTGGTGTTGCAATGATGACTCCTTGTTCTGCACCTACTTCAATTAAAGAAGGATCATACTCAAGTGCTGCACTAAAAAAAGCTTCTGCTGGTAAAAACAAAATGACAAATTCCGGAGTAGGTTGAAAGTGCTCCCAATAACTCTTTTTACTTAAAGTATTAACATGAGCTCTTATATGGCGTGCATGATCACGAAATTTAGCTTCCTTAATCTTTTCATCAGGGTTATACATAGCTTCTAAGTACGCCTCTAAAGGAACTTTGGCATCAATGACAATTTGTTTACCGCCAGGTAAGCGAATGAGAAGATCTGGTCTGATGCTTGCCTCTTCTGTAGACTTATATTTTTGCTCATAAAAGTCACAGTAGTTAAGCATACCAGCTAATTCAACGATTCTCTTCAATTGCATCTCCCCCCATCTCCCACGAGACTGAGGATTTTTTAATACTTGCACAAGGTTAGCTGTTTCTTTTTTAAGTTGTTTTTCACTATCGGTTAAGGCGCGCACCTGCTCTTTAAAAACCTCTCTTTCAGATTTTCTTTCATTTTCATATTTACGCATCTCTACATCAAGTTTGATTAATGTCTCCTTAAAAGGTACAAGCATTTCTTCTACTGACTGCTTACGTTTATCTAAATCTGACTCGGCAGAGATACGCCATTTAGCAATTTCTGTTTCAGCAACAGATAGAAATTGTTTGTTATTGTGCTCTAATGCTTGATAAGATAGAGACTGAAATAAAAGCTTAAAATGTTGTTCTGCTAACTGTATGGCTTGTTGCCTTTCCTCAGAGCTTTTTTGCTCCAACAAAAGCGTAAAAACCTCTTTTTCTTTTTCTTTTAATTGGAAATCTAAGCTAGATGCTTCTTCTGCTTTTTGCTGAGCTAGAGCTAAAGAGATCTCCAGTTTTTTTCGACTCATAAGCGCAAATAGCCAAAGCCCCCATCCAATGATAGCTAATAAAATGATGATAAGGTCCTTCATTAGTCCTCATGTTCAGGTTCAAAATCCACTAAGGTTTTTGATTTCCTACCTGCAATCAAGCGGATAATCGATAAGGTCCATCCCAGAAGAATATAGCTCCATGTCACAATGGTTAACATAATGGGAAAGAAGTAAAGCGTTCCATAAAAAATAAAAATAGCAGAGATAACGGTCCCAAAAACCAGCTGAAAAGAAGGAACTCGAAAATGTAGGGCTTTGGAACTGGGAAACTTCCAGCGACTTACCATAAAATACCCTAAAATAATCATTACAATACTTAGAGTGATCGCATGCGCTTCTTCAGATAGAGTAAAATAGTTATGGAAAAAGTCAGAAGCAAATAAGAGGTTTAGAGAAACTGCGGCTAAAGCAGCAGCTGGAATAGGAAGGCCTGTAAAATGTTTTTTTGCAGACAAAGCTTCTGCATTGGTTTTAGGCTCTACTGTTTTTACATTAAAACGAACGAGTCGTAAAATACCGCAGATGGAATAGAGCATAGCTCCTAAAACAGCTAAAAAAGACAATCCCGTTCCAGGCTCTAACGATAATGTTTTAAGAAGCAGAACAGAAGGAGCCACTCCAAAAGAGATAGCGTCTGCTAACGAGTCAAAAATAAACCCAAATTCGCTCTCTGCTCGAAAGGCTCGAGCAACAGCACCATCTAATAAATCCGCAAAAGCTGCCACTAATAATAAAAGCACAGATATACTCAATACTTGAAACAATCCAGAACCGGGCTCTACCATATTTACTTTAAAAATAACAAATAACCCACAAGCTAAACCAAAAGCTGTGATCATGTTGGGAATGAGATAAACCCTTCGCATAAACCCCCTTTTTAATTTAAAAAATTAAGCTGCTTTTTATCTTTCTTTTACATACAAAATCGTATCAGTTTCTTAAAATTGTTGCACCCTAATCACTTAAGTTCTTTGCTTAGAAAAGCATAAAAATAACTTTTTAAAAAGCATATTTTTTACTAGACAAGTAACTTTTAGCTACTATATATGGTGTGTATGATTCAAATAAACTACCATATATAGTATAATGATCTTTTATTTTTTAGACTTCGCTGTAATTGCTTAAAACGTTAATCTAGGGGCCATAATGAGCAGACTCAATATCCCAGTCATCTTTATCAAAAGCTAAAACACTTGGAGAAAAAAATATATGAAAGGTTTAATAACTCAAGAAGATCCTGTAAAATTACAAGAGTGCAAACCTCCATCTCAGATTGTTTCCTCCCTACAACATTTCACTGTTGTCAAGCGTAATGGTAGTATTGTTCCTTTTCGTCGAGAGAGAATCTTAAGAGCTATTGAATGTGCCTTTCGCGATACCAAAAAAGTCGATAAAGAACTTCTTCTTAGCCCCTCTTTATACCAATCCATTGATCAAATTGTTAACCTAGTGATTGAAGACTTGTATAAATTAGCTGTCCAAGGAACTTCTTTAACAGTTGAAGGAATTCAAGATCAGGTTGAAGTTTGTTTAATGAAAACGGGTCATCATGATGTAGCGAGAGATTATATTATTTATCGCGATCAACATAAAACTTTGCGCGATGACTCTGCTCAAAGCTTAAAAGTCATCAGAGAAGATGGAATAGAAGTGCGTTTTAATCCTATGAAAATCGCCTCTTCTTTGGAAAAAGCGTTTCGCTCTTCCATGGAAATCACAGGTGTTTCTCCAAAACAAGTAGTAGAAGCTATTAATTTGCTCACACAGAATGTAGTTGCCAGAGCGCTGAGCCTTTCTAAATCAGGTGTTGTCCTTAGCTCTATTTTAATCGAAGATGAAATCGAGCAACAATTGATGAAAGCGGATTTTTATAGTGTAGCAAAACACTTTATCTTACATAGAGCCTTACTTGGCAGGCAAAATGAGCTCAAGTTCTCTTATCCTATCCCACAAGATGGAGCAACTCGTGAATTTACGGTTCTTGATAAAGAACAAAATAAGCGCGTAATTACGGAAAAACAATTATTTACCCGTATTAAAGTAGCTTGTCGCGGATTGGAAGAGTTAGTATCTGCTCATGAACTTTTAGAAAACACGGTTTCTAATTTTTACGAGAAAATTAAGGAAAAAGAGGTTGACCTAGCCCAAATTATGGCAGCTCGTACAAAAATCGAAATTGAACCCGCTTACTCTAAAGTAGCAGCTCGTTTATTATTAGATGTCCTCTATCGAGAAACGATGGAAATTAGCTCTTCAGATCCTGATTTAGAGTCATCTCATCGCAGCTACTTTAAAAAATATATCAAAGAAGGAATCAAACTAAGTAGGCTACATCCTGACTTATTAAAGTTCGATCTTGACCTGCTCTGTCATGCTATGCAACTACAAAGAGATGATCAATTTACCTATCTTGGGTTACAAACCCTATATGATCGCTACTTTATCCATCATGAACAGCGTAGGCTAGAAACACCGCAAATTTTTTGGATGCGTATTGCTATGGGCCTCGCCATACAAGAAGAGCAAAAAAATGAACGCGCTATCGAATTCTATAACGTCCTCTCTACTTTTCTCTTTATGTCAAGCACTCCTACGTTATTTAACTCCGGAACGCTTCACTCCCAATTATCCTCTTGCTATCTATTAACAGTGCAAGACGACTTAGGCTGTATTTTTAAAATGATCGCTGATAATGCGCAGTTATCCAAGTGGGCTGGAGGAATTGGCAATGATTGGACAAACATTAGAGCCACAGGCTCCATTATTAAAGGAACAAATGGATGTAGCCAAGGGGTTATCCCGTTCTTAAAGGTAGCCAATGACACAGCTGTTGCTGTCAATCAAGGAGGCAAACGTAAAGGTGCTATGTGTGCCTATTTAGAAACATGGCATCTAGATATCGAAGATTTTTTAGAACTGCGAAAAAATACAGGTGATGATAGACGGCGTGCTCATGATATGAATACAGCTAATTGGATCCCTGATCTATTTATGAAACGAATGAAAGAAAATGGATTATGGACTTTATTTAGCCCAAATGACGTTCCCGATTTACATGATCTTTATGGAATGGATTTTGAAAATCGATATAAAGAATATGAGCAGATGACAGCATCTGGAAAAATCAAACTGTTTAAGCAAGTGGAAGCGGTTCAGCTTTGGCGCAAAATGCTCAGCATGCTATTTGAAACAGGACATCCTTGGATCACTTTTAAAGATCCATCTAATATTCGTTCCACACAAGATCACGTGGGTGTAGTACATAGCTCTAATCTCTGCACAGAGATTTTGCTCAATACTTCCTCCGATGAAACAGCTGTATGCAACTTAGGCTCAGTTAACTTAATCCAGCATATGACTACTGAAGGAATCAACGAAGAAAAATTAAGTGCTACCATTCGCACAGCTGTGCGTATGTTAGATAATGTAATCAATATCAATTTTTATCCTACATTAGAAGCAAGCCACGCCAACTTAAGGCATCGCCCCATTGGTTTAGGAATGATGAGCTTTCAGGATGCTCTTTATGCATTAAATATTAGCTATGCAAGTCATGAGGCCATTACTTTTGCCGATAAAAGTATGGAAATGATCTCTTATTACGCTATTTTAGCCTCTAGTGAATTGGCACGCGAAAAAGGCACCTATTCCTCTTACAAAGGTTCAAAATGGGACAGAGGATTATTACCTATAGATACAATTTCTCTGCTTGCAAAGCAGCGTGGAACCAACCTTGACATGGATCAAACCTCGAGTATGAATTGGGACATTGTACGTGCATCGATCAAAACCCATGGTATGCGTAACTCTTATACTATGGCAATTGCTCCGACAGCAACCATTTCCAATATCACAGCAGTTACACAGTCGATTGAGCCTTCTTATAAAAATCTATTTGTTAAATCTAATTTATCCGGTGAATTCACAGTTCCTAATGTATATCTTGTAGATCGTCTTAAAGAACTGGGCATTTGGGACCAACAAATGCTTGATGATCTTAAGTATTTTGATGGTTCTGTTGCAGAAATTGATCGTATCCCTCAAGAAATTAAACGAGTTTATCTAACTGCCTTTGAAATTGATCCAGAGTGGCTTATTGAATGTGCTAGTCGTCGACAGAAATGGATCGACATGGGGCAATCTTTAAATCTGTATCTAGCCCAGCCAATTGGTGAAAAGTTGCATCAAATGTACTTCTTTGCTTGGCAAAAAGGATTAAAAACTACCTATTATCTGCGCTCTTTGGGTGCTACCCAGATTGAAAAATCGACAACAGATATCAATAAACGAGGATTCCAGCCTAGATGGATGAAACACAAATCTGCCTCAAGCAATATTGCATTGCAGCGCAAGAGTTGTAATCTAGATGAAGGATGTGAAAGTTGCCAATAAGGAGATCTTAACTATGAATGAAACCACAGACACAAGAAAACGGGTTAATGTAGCGCAAAAAAAACTGATTAATTGCAATCAAGTAGATGTAAATCAACTCATGCCCCTTAAATACAATTGGGCATGGGAACATTATATGAATGGTTGTGCCAATCATTGGATGCCTACCGAAGTTCCTATGGCCAAAGACATTGAGCTTTGGAAAGCTAATACTTTAAGTGAAGATGAGCGCAGAGTGATTATGCGCAACTTAGGATTTTTTAGTACAGCTGAGAGCTTAGTTGCCAATAACATCGTACTGGCTATCTTTAAGCATTTAACAAACCCTGAAGCGCGTCAATACCTGCTGCGCCAGTCCTTTGAAGAAGCTATTCACACTCATTCCTTTGTCTACATTTGTGAATCCTTAAACCTTGATCAAGGTTTAGTGTTTAATATGTATAATGAAATCACTAGCATTAAAGCTAAAGATGAGTTTCAAATGCAGTTAACAGCTGAAGTTCTGGATCCTAATTTCTCAACCGATACAATACAAGGAGCGCAAAAGTTTTTAGAAAATCTGATTGGTTATTACCTCATTATGGAAGGGATTTTCTTCTATAGTGGTTTTGTCATGATCCTCTCCTTCCATCGCCAAAACAAAATGACGGGAATTGGCGAACAATTTCAATACATCTTACGCGATGAAACCGTCCACTTAAACTTTGGCATCGATCTCATTAATGGAATTAAGGAAGAAAATCCAAACCTTTGGACTTTTGAGTTTCAAAATCAGATTATTCGAAAAATCAAACATGCTGTTGAATTAGAGATCGCTTATGCGCAAGATTGCCTGCCTACAGGAATCCTTGGTCTTACCTCTTCTATGTTCCGCGAGTATGTGCAATATATTGCAGACCGTAGATTAGAAAGAATTGGCCTTAAAGTGATCTACCGCTCAAAAAATCCCTTCCCTTGGATGAGTGAAACAATGGATCTTGGTAAAGAAAAAAACTTCTTTGAAACCCGTGTGACAGAATACCAATCAGCTTCGTCCCTTACCTGGTAATCAAGAGCAGGGAGAAATCCCTGCCTTGTTTTATATTTCTTTAATCCAACTTAAAGAACCATCGAGCCTTGCTCGATCTTCTTTAGATCGACTTCGATTTGTTACGCTTATAAATTTTTTAACCACTTCTGAATCCCCCCCCCCTTAGAGTCTAAGTCAATCCCTGCCTTAGTATATGCTGCAAAGACATCATCCACTATCAACTGATAGGTCCATATGCCCCTTATCACCTATCAAATGAACCGTTACCTCTTTTAACTTAATTTTATATTCTTCCATCTTCTTGTCACAATTTTCAATCTCTTTTGTACCCACTTGACCATCTGTAATTATGGTCAAACAAATATCGAAAACACGCTCTGCTAGTTTAGCAACCGCTGGAATAAAGGTAGATGGATCTGTAAGACAACAACCTTTACAAGTTTTTATTCTTTCCTGGACTTTTTCTTTATCAATAACCTCTGGGTTTTCTGTATTATTCCAAAATATGTATTTTGCATTTTCATTAGTTGTTGGGGATATTTGTTCGGAAACCTTGTTCCAATAATTAATTTTTTTTTCTAGTTGAACCCGAATAATCAATAGCAAATACATTCAATGCAGTCATTTGTTTAACCTTATATTTACTTATTCTTATTTCCAATTGTGCGTAAGCACAATAATCCAATTAGCAAAAAAAATCAACTCATCTTAAATAAAAGGTATTTTTTAAGAGGCTTAATCTAAATGACTCGTCATTTATATATATTCTCTTGATGTTTCTTGGACTGTATCCTTCTAACAATGGATCTAGATAACATGTGGGTACATTTTTCCTTGAGAGTCTCTTTCTATAAGATGGTTTTTTTAAGAGATGTAAGCATCTTTATTTGAGACTTGATATACGTGCAAGATTTAAATAGAGAAATAACCTTTTCGGTTTTTTCTAAAGAAAGGGTAAATTCTTCTATCTTTGGGTTTAATCTAATCATCTTTTCCTTTAAAGTCCTTAGGTCTTTTTCCAGATCTTTAAGATCTACTTGCATTTCATGGGTATTTTCTTCCTCTATGTCTAACCGATTCAGGAATTGATATTGGTGGATATCGTTCCAGAAACTCGCTTTTTGCAAATCATCCTTATTTTTTGTTAAATTGAGGTTATTTTCCTTGGTATCTATTAAGTAGTTTTCTAATAAATATATCCTCTTTTCTTGTTCTTTATCTTTTTCTAATAATTCTATTTTTTGAAAGGAAAGATTCTTTAAATCAAGTAATTTAGGATCCGCACATGTCCCAAAACGTGCTTCTATGTGATGGATCCATGTTTTATAAAGCTTATTTTTCTTGATTAATTTTGACTTGTTGGATGATTGTGATTTCTCTTCTTCTATTCCATCTAAAGAAGATCTATTACTTAAATCTGACCCTATAGAATGATATCCTGACTCTAGAGAAACTCTACGTGTGAATCCAGAACAATACTTCTCATAAGTTAAATCAAATAAGGGGCTACCTAATAAGAAAACCTTTCTGATTTCCTCGGAGATTTTGATATTTTCTTTTTTTATTTCCTCTACTTGGTTAGATAAGGATTGTATTTTTTTAAACTTTTTCTCATTTTCTCGTATGAAAATGCTGTTTTCTATTCTAAGGTTTTGCAATACCCTTTCCATTGACTTTTTCCATACACAGACCCGTACTCTTTTGAGTTGTTGGTCCTCTTTTTTAAGTTCCTCTAATACACCTTTTATATTTTTAATCCATCCTTGGTACTGATGGTTCTCATAACCCATCTTTTTTAGAGAGGAAGAATCTAGCATCTTAAACTCATTTTTTCTTACAGCATTACACCACTTTAACATAAATAGAACGGAGACCTCTTAGTGTTTTTTAATAAATGGACAGGTTTTTAATAAGGTTATTTAAAAATAATTAAACATCAAATATTAAAACTGATTTTAATATAATTAATTTAATTTTAATTCATCGAATTTTTAGTCTTAAAAATGCATCCCCACTTTTTTTCTAAACGTAAAAGGTGAGATCACCTTTACTAAAATCTTTATCTAAATTATTGTTAAACGTTTAAATTAGCTGGATTCATGTACACTTTTTGTAAATCTTTGACACGACCTGGAGAAAAACATAGAGATTTTATCGTAACAAAATATGTAGTTATCGATGATCTGCATTGTGTTTTACGTGAACTTATGCATGTGCCCACAGGCGCCATTATTATGCATATTGAGAATGACGATCCAGAGAATCTCTTCTGTCTTTCTTTTAAAACCCTGCCTTATAATTCAAATGGTGTAGCACATATCTTAGAACATACCGTTCTATGCGGCTCTTCGAAATACCCGGTAAAAGATCCTTTTTTTGCAATGGGACGAAGAAGCTTAAATACTTTTATGAATGCCTTAACAGGGGCAGATTTTACCTGTTACCCTGCAGCATCTCAGGTAGAGAAGGATTTTTATAATTTATTAGATGTCTATTTGGACGCGGTTTTTTATCCTGAACTAAAACGGATGAGTTTTTTGCAAGAAGGGCATCGTCTAGAGTTTATCCATCCTAAAAAACCAGAAGAAGGACTGCACATTAAAGGAATTGTATACAATGAGATGAAAGGAAGCCTCTCTTCTGTCGATACACGTATGTGGCATGCTATGATGGCTCAACTTCTGCCAGATCTTCCTTATGCGTTTAATTCAGGAGGAGATCCAGAAGAGATCCCTAGTTTGACCTATGAGCAGCTCGTTGCTTTCCACTCTTTGTATTATCAACCGGCGCGCTGTTTATTTTTCTTTTATGGTAATCTTCCTTTACAAAAACACCTAGATTTTATTGCAGAAGAAACGCTAAGTAAAGCAAGCAGCTCCCCTGCTACTTGTTTGGTGAAACAAAAGCGTTTCGATGCACCAAAATTCTCTGTCATGCGCTATCCCATTGAAGCCTCTGAAACCTCTTCTCGTCGAGCAGTGCTCGCTTTTGGATTTTTAACAGCGCCCATTATAGAACAAGAAGATGTGCTGGCACTCAGTGTTTTAGATGTAATCTTAATGGAAACAGACGCCTCTCTTTTAAAAAGAGCCTTACTGGAATCACAACTCTGTATCTCTGCAACTGGCTTCATAAGTCTGGAGATGAGCGAAATACCCTATCTTCTTGTCTGTAAAGGGACCGAAGAAAAACATGCTGATGAATTAGAGCAAGTTTTAGTAAATACTTTAAAGAAGATTGTTACAGATGGTATCCCAGAATATCTAATTGATGCAGCTATTCACCAGTTAGAGCTCTCCCGTTTAGAGATAGGAGGAGATCAATCCCCTTTTGGGCTCTCTTTGTTTATGCGCTCGGCTTTAGCTAAGCAACATGGATGTGATTCTGCATCAGGATTAATGGTGCATTCTTTATTTGTGGAGTTATTAGAAAAAACAAAACAACCCACTTACTTAACAAGGTTAATTGATAAATATTTCCTGAGCAATCCTCATAGAGTTCGGCTTATTATGGTACCAGATCCTCATCTAGCAGAAGAAGAGAGAAATCAAGAGCTAAAACGCCTCAAAAAAAGCCAGCAAGAGCTATCTAAAAAACAAATCAAGGAAATTCAAAAACAAACAAGAGATCTAGATCTGTATCAAAAGCAAACAGAAGCTCAAGCCCTAGATTGCCTTCCGAAAATATCTTTAAATGATGTACCTACGGCTATCCGTGATTTTCCCCTACAAGTCATTTCCTCAAAAAATTTAACCATCTATCATCACGACTGTTTTACTAATCATATTTTGTATGCAGATCTTCTTTTTGACCTACCCACGGTTAAGGAAGAAGAGCTGCCCTATGTACATTTATTAACCTCCATTTTATCTGAATTGGGAAGTGGAAATAGAGATTATAGAGAGAATCTAGAGTATATGCAGGCCCACACAGGAGGCTTGACTACTTCTTGTTCTTTATATCCCCAAACCTTAGATCCAAAGGTGTTACGTCCCTCTTTCAATCTACGAGCAAAGTGCTTATATCGTAAAGCAGAGCAACTATTTGCCTTGATAGAAGATCTACTTTTAACTCCTCGATTTGATGAGATTAAACGAATTGAAGAGCTCATTTTACAAACCTATACATCCTTGCTCAATCGATTAAATCGACAGGCAATGCGCTATGCTACTCATTTAGCCATTAGTGGCTTTTCAACAGCTACGCATATCAAAGAAGCTTGGTATGGATTGCGTTACTTCAAAACCCTGCAATCTATCTGTCAAGATCTACCAACCAATCTTCCTAAAGTAATTGATCGATTAAAAGCCCTAAAAGAAAAAATTTTTACTTTTAATGATCCTCATTTAGTATTGAGTTGTTCTTATGAAATGTTGAAAGAATTGGATAGTAAAAATTATTTTAACCTCAATCAGTTACCCACTCGTAAAACAAGTCCTTGGCGATTTGAAACGCCTTTAATTTTACCTTCTTCTCAAATTCGTTTGATCTCCTCGCAGGTTGCATTCAATGTAGAAGCATTTTCTACAATTTCTTACATTCACCCCTATGCCGCTGCTTTGATGATTGCTTCTGTTTTATTTGAACATAAGACTCTACATCGCAGGATTCGAGAACAAGGCGGAGCATATGGTGCTAATGCAACATTTAGCACTAAAATGGGACATTTTTATTTCCTCTCCTATCGAGATCCTCATATCTATGGCACTAGAAATTATTTCCATGAAGCAGTTGATCAACTCTGTAAAGGAAAAATTTCCTCGCAAGAACTGGAAGAGGCAAAACTCACCATTTTACAAGACTTAGATTCCCCTGTTTCACCAGAAAATAGGGCTCTTATAGCTTATGGATGTCTTCGCAGTCAAAAAACAAAAGAAATGCGTCAAGAGTTCCGAAACTCTCTTCTGAATGCAACAATCAATGATGTAAAATACATCGTGGAAAAAGAATTAAAGCCTAAACTTTTCCAAGGAATATTTATTTCTTTTGCCAATCAAGAGTTAATCAATAATGAAAATATTGGTTTACAAAATCCTCTGCCCATTTTTTCTATTTAAAATACCTAATCTATAAAAATTTAAGTTGTAAAATAAAAAATACAATTGTTATATTCAGCCATTTCTTATCAAGAAAAAAAACAGAAAACACTAATTAAACAAATCAAAAAAAGATAAGCAAAAACTTGTTAGTTGCTTTACTATTTAGGCTCTTTATGCACCTATTTTTTTTCCTTATTTTAAGCACTTTCTGCTTAAATAACTGCTATGCAGCTTATCCTTTTCCTTCTAAGCCTCATAAAATCTCATATACTAAAAAAGCAGCCAATTTTTTTACTGAGATTGTCAATGCATCTGTTCCTGCTGTTGTATTTATCCAAGTGAAATTAACCCCATCTTCTAGCTGGATTAGTTCTTTGTGGGGAAAAAATGAAGAAATAGCTTATATTGGTTCAGGATTCTTAATTACAGAAGACGGATATATCATAACTAATGAGCATATAATTCAAGGTGCAGATATAATTACTGTTACACTAAGTAATCAATTACAATTCGATGGTGTCTTAATAGGAGCAGATCCTATTTCTGATATTGCCCTAATTAAAATCGAAGCAGAAGGTCTTCCTTTTTTGGCTTTAGCTGATTCCGATTCTATTGAACTAGGAGAATGGGTTGCTGCCATTGGCAGTCCTTTTGGTTTGCAATCCACTGTAACATTTGGAATTATAAGCAGTCTAAAAAAAGATAAGTTCCAAGAACCAGATACTCTGCAAGTCAATCTTAGCATTAACCCAGGCAACTCGGGAGGTCCTCTTCTCAATTTAGATGGGGATGTAATTGGGGTGAATAGAAGTACGTGGCGCTATAAAGAAGGTTTCTATACAGGTCTCTCTTTTGCTATCCCAAGTAATGTAGCTAAAGATGCTATAGAGAAACTACTTGACCAAGAACTGCGTTAAAGTCTTTACTTAATTTACAAAAATTTAGAAAAGTGTATATTTTATATGCTCAATTTGTAGCTTATTTAAAGAGGTTATATTATGAAAAAATCATCTATTCACTCTCCTATTTTTCTTATTTTAAGCATTGTTCTTCTCAGTGCAAACTCGATTCATATTCCCACTCTAAAAGAAACTCAGGTTTTAGATCAGATATCACAATCATTTAATCTCATCTATGAGGACACTAATCCCGCTGTTATCTCCATAAAAGCGCAAAGTCATGCAAATGAATCTTACGCTATACAGAATCCTTTTGAGTTCCACAGTGAAATATTTAATCGATTTTTTGGACAAATGCCTCAACCTACCCCTAAAAAAAATGCGGGATCTGGCTTTTTTTGTAGCCCTGATGGTCACATTATGACAAATGCGCACGTGGTGAATAATTGTGATAAGATCACTATTGTTCTGCACGATGGACAAGAAGCAGATGCTGTATTAGTAGGGTCTGATCCACATACAGATATTGCACTTCTGAAGATTGAATCAAAAGAAATACCAGAGTTACCTTATCTGCCCTTAGGAGATTCAGACTCTGTTAAAATAGGAGAACTAGCTTTTGCAATTGGCAGTCCTCTTCTTCTAAAATCCACTTTTACCCAAGGGATCATTAGCGCCAAGGGACGGCAGAACTTACATATTAATGATCTAGAAGACTTTATTCAGAGCACAGTACAAATTAATCGTGGCAATTCAGGCGGTCCGCTTTTAAATTCAAAGGGAGAAGTGATTGGAGTTAATACAGCCATTGCTTCTAACAGCGGCGGCTACATGGGGATTAGTTTCTCTATTCCGATCAACATGGCTAAAAATATCATGAATCAACTCTTAGAAAAGGGAAGTGTTACGCGTGGATTTTTAGGAGTTACTCTACAGCCAATGGATGCAGACATCGCTAAAGCTTTTGGTTTATCAAAACCAGAAGGAGCCCTTATTTCTGAAGTTATTCCTGGATCTGTTGCTGATAAAGCAGGGCTCAAGCAGGGAGATATTATCTTAGAGTATAACAACAAACCTGTTAAGTGCTCTGAAGGATTGAAAACAGAAATTTCTCTAAAGACCCCAGGTTCTACTATCCAATTAAAGGTAAAACGTAATCAGGAGACCAAACAAATCTCTGTAAAATTAGGTTCTAATTCCGATAATGTGATGGCAGAAAATGGGATTGTGCAAAAATTAGGCTTACAGGTTGAAGCGTTAACAGAAGATTACGCTAAACAACTTGGATATAAACCCACAGAAGAAGGAGTTGTGATTACAAAAGTAAAACCCAATTCTCCAGCAGCACTTGTGGGTTTGCGTCCAGGATGTTTAATTCAAACGATCAATCATAAAAAAGTGACAAATCTCTTAGAGTTTAATCAAGCAATTAATCAAAACACGACTAAATCCATCTTACTGCTAGTTCGTGATCGGAATAGAGGAGCCTATTTCTGCTCTATTAAACTTAAATAATCTCTAAGAATGGTAGGTAATTCAAGATTATCAGCATTTGCTTTTCCAGGAACCAAGTTTGGTTTTTTATACTCAAATGATGTAATAAGGATACTACTGCTCATACTGTGTATTGAACTCAAAAATCTTTTTTTTATGAAGTTTACAACTTGCTCTGCAGAATATGGTAGTGATATTCAGGTTACTGGTCTTTTTTTAGAGAAATAACCAGAAGTATAAAAATATAGTAGTTACTCAGGCAGTTGGAATTCTATCTTAGCTAACTGTTGATAATCCTGGAAGGCCTTTAAAATGCATTTCACGCTATTTACTAGATTTTTGGTAGAAAGGACGCTCTTCTTGGTTCTCTGTTTTTTTTCTAATCTTTTTTTGTTTATGTTTTTTTAAAGGGGTTTTACTTAAAAAGTATTTATCGGTAGGAGATTTTTTTTTGATCATTTGATTCTTAGGACGACCTGCTCCTACATAATGAGGCTGAGCTTGTCTAGGCCTTGGTTTTTTTTTATCTTCTGCACAAACCGTTAATAAGAAACATAAGAAACAAACGAGCCAACGCATTTAATTCTCCTTTGATAGGACACGCAGTAATTCTTGAAACAAGGGATCTTCTCGAATCGGATCGAATATAGATTTAGTTAACATAGATTCTATATTAATAACCCCCTCATCTACTGCGGTTTTTAGCCAGCCCACTGCGGCTATTGGTTCATGAAGAGCTGCACTTGCACAAGCATTGCGAATTGCAATATCTGGATGAGGTTTGGATTGAAAGCATTGTGCTCCAATCTGCGTTACAAAAGAAAAGTCTTTTTGGTCAAAGGCTGCTTTATGTAGAAGACAAAGAGCCTCATTACTAATCTCTTTTTGAATAGGTAATAATAAATCATAGACTTGTTTATACAGCTCTTGTTCAAGACATAAAAAGGCAAGATACTCTGTTGCTTGATTAAAAATCATCCCATTCTTGGCTTGAATTCGAACTTTTTCACAAAGATCCATAGCTGCTTTTTTATCAGTTGTTGCCTCTATTTTTTCCATGAGCCCGTGGAGCTTCTGATTCCGATCTGAGCTACTCATTGCTCGTGATTTACGATAGGTATCATAACTTTGAAAGGCTAAAAGAAACAGTAAAGATCCGATGAAAAAACCCTGAATTAAAAAAAATAATAAACTGCATAACAGGGCTATCACAATACTTATAATCAGAGAGTACTTGATCCCCTTTACTCCCCAAACAGCTTCTAAGATAATGCGCAAAAGTTGTCCTCCATCTAAGGGGAAAACCGGTAGTAAATTACAAATGGTCCAAAATAGATTTACTCCCTGTAAAAGCCTTAGGATTAATCCTAAGTTACCTTGGACTAAAGATGGGTATTGCAGAAAAAAGGTAGCTATTCCAAATAAAATAAATCCAAAAAAAGGTCCGTTAAAAACAATCAGAAATTGTTTGCCAAATTTTAATCTTTTCCCTTTATGATAAGTAAGCCCTCCTAAGGCAACTAACTCTATTCGAGGCTTCTGTTTAAAACAAAATGCTGTTAGGGCATGACCAAACTCATGAAAAAGAACAGAGATGAAAATCACTGCAATCCAAACCAGGGTTCCTGTTAAACTTAAACTATTTACATAACCAATCAGTGCAGAAAATATCCAAAATGCAGGATGAATGATAATGGGAATACGACCTGGAATATACAACATATTTTAAAACCTATCTAATGCTTCCGCCATAACTCGTCCTATTTCTGCAGGAGATTTTGCTATAAAAACTCTAGCCTTTTTCAATGCATTTATCTTATCTTGAGCACCTCCTTTTCCTCCAGAAATAATCGCACCCGCATGACCCATGCGCTTATCTTTTGGTGCAGTGGTTCCTGCAATAAAAGCTCCTACGGGCTTCGAGCAATGCTCTTTAATCCACTCTGCAGCTTCTTCCTCAGCCCCCCCTCCAATTTCCCCTATTAAAAGAATCCCTTCTGTTTTAGGGTCTTCTTGAAAAAGTTTTATCACATCAATAAAGCTTGTTCCATTTAAAGGATCTCCTCCAATTCCTACACAAGTTGTTTGTCCAAGGCCTAGCTGAGTTGTTTGCCAAACCGCTTCATAGGTAAGGGTTCCTGATCTAGAAACGATACCGATTTTCCCTTTTTTATGAATATATCCTGGCATAATTCCAATCTTACACTCTCCTGGTGTAATAATACCGGGGCAGTTTGGCCCAATTAAACGGCTGTGTTTACTCAGTTGCATCACTCTGGAAACCTCTAACATGTCTTTGACAGGAATTCCTTCTGTAATACAGACAATCAGCGCAATCCCAGCATCTTCTGCTTCTAAAATAGCATCTGCTGCATAGGGAGCTGGTACGAAAATGACCGTTGCATCACACTCTGTTTTTTTTTTAGCTTCTCTAACAGTATCAAAGACCGGTAAATCTAAAATGGTCTCACCTCCTCTACCAGGAGTGACTCCTCCTACAAATCGTGATCCATATACCAAACATTGCTCTGTATGAAAACGCCCGGATTTACCAGAAATTCCTTGAGTAATTACACGTGTATTTTTATGAATTAAAATAGCCATTTATTCCTTACCTTTGAGCGTTTCAACTACCTTTTTTGCAGCGTTAGCCAAGCCATCTACTGTAATGATGGCTAAATGAGAATGCTCTAAAAGTCGCCTTCCCTCTTCTACATTTGTTCCTTCCATTCTCACAACTAAAGGAACATGGATCTTTACTTCCTTAACAGCTGCTATAATCCCTTCTGCTAGGGTAGCACAATTCATAATCCCACCAAAAATATTTACTAATATAGCTTTTACATTAGGGTCGCTTAAAATAATTTTAAACCCTTCAGCTACTTTTTCTTTAGAAGCTCCTCCTCCTACATCTAAAAAATTCGCAGGTTTACCTCCATAATATTGAATGATATCCATTGTAGCCATAGCAAGTCCTGCTCCATTGACCATGCAACCAATATTACCCTCCAATGCAATGTAGGCTAAATCATGTTCTTTAGCCCTTACTTCCTTTTGGATTGCTTGAGAAGGATCATAAAAATCAGCAATCTTCTGCTGTCTAAAAAGTGCATTATCATCAACTACAAGCTTAGCATCTAAAGACCAGAGTTGATCACTTTGATCAGCAACCAAAGGGTTAATCTCTAATAAAGAGGCATCTGTATCCATAAAAGCTTGTACTAAATTTTGTGCTATTTGAGAGCCTTGTTTAGCCATTTCTGCTTTCCATTGCATAAACTTTATCAACTGCATCTTTTGAAAAGAGCGCAAGACACCGCTTAAGCCAATCGGAATAGTTAAAATTTTTTCAGGGTTTTTAAGCGCAATCTCTTCAATTTCCACTCCTCCTTCTGCAGAAGCAATTAAAATAACTTGCTTTTTCTCTCGATCGATAACAACACTTAAATAATACTCTTTTTTAATCGCAATCAGCTCCGAAATTAAAACTTGATGGGCAATCACCCCTTGCGGCCCTGTTTGGTTATTGACCATTTTCATTCCTATCAAGTTCCTCGCTGTTTTGAGGACCTCTTGCAAACCATGTGCAATTTTTACGCCTCCAGCTTTGCCTCTTCCTCCTGCATGAACCTGAATTTTGATCACAGCTTCTTCTAGAGAAAGATCCCTTAGGAGCGCTTCTACACCTTCGATAGAACTTGCTACTCCAAATCTCGGAATGGGGATCTTATAAGATATAAGTATCTCTTTTGCTTGGTATTCGTGTGTATTCATCTTGTTTCTCTTTGCTTTGCTTGAATCTCTTTATCTGATAGAGTTTTTTTTCAAGCAATTAAAAAAGGGTCCTTATGTTTGGTTTTCTTAAAGAACGCTTCCAAAAAATTAAGCAAGCTATGTCTAAAACCAGTTCTGCTCTTTCCCATAGAATTCGCTCTTTGTTTGGAAAACCATGGAATGAAGATACCTTCGAGGTGCTAGAACAAATTCTCTTTGAGGCAGATCTAGGATCAGAATCTGCTTCTTTTCTCGTTGAGAAAGCACGAAGCACCCTACGTCTACAACCCAAAACGGAAATCAATGATATTTTAAAGATATTTTATGAATACACTTTATCTATACTTCAAGAACCTCCTCTCATTACCCCTAAACACTCAAAAGAAAAAACACCTCATGTGATTTTAATCGTAGGAGTTAACGGCAGTGGAAAAACAACTTCCCTTGCAAAACTCGCCTATCAATTTAAAAAGCAAGGCAAAAAAGTATTAATTGGAGCAGCAGATACTTTTCGTGCAGCAGCAGTAGAGCAGTTAGAGCTTTGGGCTAATCAAATCGGCGTAGATATTGTTAAAGGAAAAACTGGCGCTGATCCTTCAGCTGTTGTCTTTGATACATTAACATCTGCTAAAGCTCGCAGTATAGATATAGTATTAATCGATACAGCAGGTCGCCTGCAAAATAAAACAGCTCTTATGGAAGAGCTGGAAAAAATTAAACGCGTTATGCAAAAGACGACCCTTTCAGCTCCTCATGAAACCCTGCTTGTCCTAGATGCAACTACCGGTCAAAATGCTATTGATCAAGCAGAAACCTTCCATAAATTCACTCCTTTGACAGGCATCATCATAAGTAAATTGGATGGCTCTGCTAAAGGTGGTATAGTTCTTTCGATCTACAAAAAACTCCATGTTCCTATTCAGTGGATTGGCACAGGTGAGAAAATTGAAGACTTAGAGGGCTTTGAACCTATAGCATATGCTTCTTCCCTTTTCGAAATGAGTTAAAGTCATTAAGCGTGTTGTTAGATATATTAGAAATAGATTTAAACAATTCTAGATATAGGAAAATTTATAGAGAAAAGGTAAGGTAAACTTTATTTAATAAAATATTTATTAACTATTAACTTCTTTATACCTTGAATTATTGATTTGAGAAGCTAAGAGAGGAAAACCCCTTCTAGTTTTAGAGCTTTTTTTCATAGTGACTATGCATGATAATATCTGCACTTGGCCATAAAGTTTTAAGGAACTCTACTGTTGTATCTTGGTAATTTTGCAAGAGATTTATCTTTTTTACTTTTTTCCAAGTGCTTAATCCAAGTGCTTGTAACTCCTCAGATGAATGCTGTAATTCATTATCAGCAGCAGAAAATTCCACAAGAGCAGTCAAACCTTTAAGTTCGGTAGGCAATTGAACTAATTCATTGCTTGATACTTTAAGCACTTCTAAAGAGCTACAATGTCCAATTTCTTCTGGAAGCTCTTTTAAATAATTCTCCTCAACATCAAGTATTTTCATCTGTTTAAGATATCTAATAGACCCAGCTAGACATTCTAGCGCATTACCGCTTGCATCTAAACTTTTTAAGTTTCTTAAATGCTTCATTCCATCATGAGGTAGACGCGTTAGTTGATTACAGCAAAGGTTTAGCTCCTCAAGCTGAGTCCAGATTTTGATCGATTCTGGTAAAAATTCAAGTTGATTTTGACTAAGATCTAACTTTTTTAAATTACGTAATTGATAAATTTCTCTAGGTAGAGAAATAAGTCCGCGAATTTGAAGTTTTAAAATAGTTATTGTATCTAATAGAGCCTGATTCTTTTCCTCTTCAAACCATTCTCTTTTTTGCTCTATGGTCTTTATTTTAGGCTCATAAATACTATCTGATAGAGCATCCCAGATGCTCATTTAAAGAATGATCGTCTAATCGTTTTTCTAATTCTTGCAGATCTTGTAGACAAGATATGGCAGGGAATGGCGTGATCACTGTTTTATAATCAGCTATTGTATCGTTAAAGATTTTCAGTGCAACTTGCGAAGGAAGATCCTTATCTGAAATTACCTTTATTGCTTTATTGATTAACTTGAACTCTGAGGAATAGGTTTTTAGTAGATTGAGGCTATCTTGAAAAATGCTTATAGATTCTCTCTGAGCATTTTCTGAATAAGGAATAAAAGATGTTGAAAGAGGTGTACTCTGCCATTGAATAGTCATATTTTTAGCAATAAATAAATTTAAGACGTAGAATAAACCTTTTTGTTTCTAAGAACTAAACCTGTAAAACAATCTAAGACTTCATGTAACATGCAGATAGAATAAAAAGCAATGTATTCCTATGTTAAATACACTACAGAAAGAATTGCTTGATCTCGTTAATCAAGCAGCTAGTTTACTTAAAGAAGGCCCTTGCTCTTTACGTACTTCAGCAGAAGCTTATGAGTTTTTTCATCCTCCTATACAACTTCCAAAAATAAAACCTTTGGTAAAAACACAAGAAGTAAAACAAAAATCGCTTGATCGCTGGCCTTCTATTCGATCTGTCTTACAGAAGATTGCCCCTAATATGAAACTGCGCGATACAATACTCGATGATCACAAAGCACAAAAAGCAGCTAATGCCTGGAATGAGCAAATAGAAGTTGTCATCATTACTGGTTCTGTTTCAAATGAAGAGCTGCTTTTCTTAAAAGATCTTGCAAGAGCTATTCATGATCGTTTATCCGTTACTAAATTAATTTCTGGTACGAAATTAGAAAAAGAAAAAGCCTGGGAATCCTTTTTCAAAAAAAATAGCCTTAAATTGATCATTCTTACAAAGGCAGCAGAGCAATACACTACATTGATGTGTTATAAACAGGAGAAAAACCAGCTAGCAGCTATTCCTCTTATTGTTCTTGAGACATTAGAAACATATACACAGCCTGATCAAAAAACCGCTCTTTGGAAATCTCTATGTCAGATCTTAACTCCGGCAGTATCATCTCTGTAATCTTAGACCAAGCGATTAATATAACCCTTGATTATAAAGTCTGCTCAGAACTTATGGGTCGCATTCATATAGGTTCTCGAGTAAAGGTTCCTCTACAAGGATCTACCAGATTAGCTACAGTTATCGAGATTAAACAAACTACTTTAGTAAAAAAGCTACGTAAGATTATAGAGCTTTTAGATACGCCTGTTTTACCCAAAGATCTAGTCTCCCTTGCTAAGTGGATGGCACACTATTACTGCTGCCCTTTGCGCAAAGTTCTACAAGTCATTCTGCCACCTAGCATGCGCAAAGATACAGGCGCTAAGCAACAGCTGTTTATCAAGCCTCTTCTTGATAAAGCAAGGTTAAAAACGTTATGTGAAAGCCTACGTTTAACATCTCCTACACAAGCTGAGGTAGTATCAACTCTTTTACAAGCCCCTAAAGGATTGTTGCTTAGTGAGCTGATGGAAAAAGCCCATGTTTCTCGTAGCCCGATTGATACACTGATTAAAAAAAATATATTAAGTTGCTCTTCGATCACCATTGATCGCTCTAAACTATTGGAGTGGGAGTTTTTTAGAACTAAACCAAAATCGTTAAATCCTGAACAAATAAAAGCGCTTGAATCCATAAAACACAGCTTAAATATAAATCAGTTTCAAACACATCTATTACATGGAGTGACAGGAAGTGGAAAAACAGAAGTATATCTACAAGCTATTCAACATGCACTAGAACAAGAAAAAAGCATCATTTTTCTTGTTCCAGAAATTGCTTTGACTTCTCAAACCATTGAAAGATTAAGAAGTAGATTTTTACAAAAACTAGCTATTTTGCACTATCGACTCTCTATTGGAGAAAAAAGAGATGCTTGGCATAACATTGCAACGAATATCACCCCTATTGTAATCGGAGCTAGATCTGCTATATTTAGCCCTGCTTGCCGCTTAGGTCTAATCATTGTTGATGAAGAACATGAGAGCTCTTACAAACAAACAGAAGAATCTCCTAGATACAACGCGCGTGATATAGCTGTTATGCGCGCTAAGCTAAATCAAGCAACAGTGATTCTAGGAAGTGCAACTCCTAGCTTAGAAAGCTATCAAAATACTCTTTTGGATAAATACCATCTAAATACGCTGTCCAAACGAGCGGACAAAGCACATTTGCCAAAAATACAAATCGTTGATATGCGTCCTCAATATCAAAAAGCTAAGGGATTCACCTTATTTTCTGACATACTGATTGAGAAAACCAAACAGAAGATAGCACATGGTGAACAAGTGCTGCTCTTTTTAAACCGAAGAGGCTATCATACTTCACAAATCTGCTTAAACTGTTCATACGTGGTAAGTTGTCCTCATTGTGATATCTCCTTGACCTTTTATTTAAAAGAAAACCAATTTAGCTGTCATCTATGTGATTTTTGCCTTTCCCCTCCTAAATCCTGTCCCAAATGCCATACAGAAGGGCATCTAAAATTTAAAGGAGTCGGTACAGAATTAGTAGAGCGTTCTTTAAAGGCTCTGCTACCGGAAGCGCGCACACTGCGTATTGATAGGGATACAACTCGCCAGAAAGGAAGCCATGAACTATTACTAAAACAGTTTCGCACAGGTAAAGCAGATGTGTTAATCGGAACACAAATGATTGCAAAAGGTCTGCATTTCCCTTTAGTAACATTAGTAGGTGTTCTCATGGCTGATAGTAACTTACAAATCCCTGATTTTCGAGCCAGTGAAACCACCTTCCAATTGCTCACTCAAGTAGCTGGCAGATCAGGGAGAGGATCTCTATCAGGAGAAGTGATCATCCAAACCCTTCTTCCAGAACACACTATTCTCTCTTTAGCTCAACAACAAAACTTTGAAGGTTTTTTTTCTCAAGAAATACAAACACGTAGGCTATTTTGCTATCCCCCTTTTACCAGGCTTGTAAAACTGATCTTTAGCGGAAAAATAGAGTCCCAAGTTTTAGAATATGCAGAAAAGATACAAAAAGATCTAAGGAAAAAACTGACAAACAACTGTGAAATTCTACCGCTTATCGCCTGCGGCCATGCTAAAATTAAAGACATGTTCCGCTACCAGTTTCTGATTAAAGCTAAAAAATTGATCCCTATACTCCCTCAATTACATCAGATACCACAGCACAAAGAAATCAAACTCTCTAT
>JAUPVT010000063.1 GCA_030916885.1 Chlamydiota bacterium | reverse complement strand
TCTTCCCTTTTAATCTTTCGAGGAACTGACTGTAGTTTCAGTACTAGAAGAGGACTAGCTTCTCTTCTTAGCGATTTAGATCTTTCCGGTCCTGGGTTTAGAGTGTTTAGGAAGGCAAGATTACAGATTCAAGAATGGTTAGTCCAAGTTCATCAGAAGACAAATGCTGCGCGTGTAATGGGTTGTAGTTTAGGAGGAGCGTTAGCTGGACTCACCTTTATCGAATATTATGATCTATTAAGCAAAGAACCCTCTATTGCCTTTCATCCTCCAGGAATATTTAAACAGGCAAAGAAAAGCTGGAATCAGATCGGAAAAGAAATCAAACAGTCGTTTATCACCTATGTTGCGCAAGGAGATTTTGTCTCTAAAGTAGGCTCTCTTATAGGAAATAGGTATATATTATCTATAGATGTGCAGCTAAAGCCTTTAGCTGCGCATACTCTATTATTTTCAGGACAGCCACTGCTTATTTGCCAAAATGAGCATGAGCTTTAAGCTCATGCTCAATTTCCAGTAGACGATTGTATTTGGCAACTCTGTCTGTACGACAAGGCGCTCCTGTTTTAATCTGTCCTGTTGAAAGAGCAACGCTTAAGTCAGCAATTGTTGTATCTTCCGTTTCCCCTGATCGATGTGAAATAATAGTTTTATATCGATTTTTTTTGGCTAGGTCTATGGTTCCGAGAGTTTCTGACAGGGTTCCAATTTGATTGAGTTTAATTAAAATAGAATTAGCAACTCCTTGATCGATTCCTCTTTGTAAAAATTTTGGATTGGTTACAAAGATATCATCTCCGACTATTTGGATTTTTTTTCCTAATGTAGTTGTTAATTTATGCCAGCCTTTCCAATCGTTTTGATCAAGAGGATCTTCAATGCTATCAATAGGATATTTTTCGCATAGCTCACTAAGGTAGGCAATAAACTCTTCTACTGAGCGTGTGCTAAAAGGCATACCAGCTGCTTGTTTTTTTCTTTCCACATAAGATTTATTGTAGCTATCATAAAATTCAGAGGCTGCGCAGTCTATTGCAATGGTTATTTGGCTACCTGATTCATAACCAGCCTCTCTAATGGCTCTTAAAATATAATCAAGCGTTATCTCATTAGATTCTAATCTAGGAGCAAATCCTCCTTCATCTCCAACAGATGTAGTATACCCTTCGTTTTTTAAAAGAGATTTTAGTGTGTGATAGATTTCTACACCCCAACGCAATGCTTCATGGAAACTAGGTGCTCCAATAGGGCGAATCATAAACTCTTGAAAATCGAGCAGGTTATCTGCATGCGCTCCTCCATTGATAATATTCATCATAGGACAGGGTATCGTATAATTAGTTTGAGGATGCAAGTACTTATAAAGAGGCATTTTTTTAGAACAAGCAGCGGCTTTAGCTACTGCAAGAGAAATTCCTAAAATGGCGTTGGCTCCATAGCGTGATTTATTTTCTTTTCCATCTGCTTGAATCATTAATTGATCTATTTTATTTTGGGCAAAAATAGATTCCCCTTTTAAGAGTTTAGCAAGAGGATCTATCACATTTTCTACAGCCTGCAGAACACCTTTACCTTGATAGCGTTTGGGATCTTTGTCTCTTAACTCGACAGCTTCATGTTCACCTGTGGATGCTCCGGAGGGAACAATGGCTTTACCTTGGCTACCATCTGTAGCAAAAACAGAGACCTCAATTGTGGGGTTACCGCGGGAATCAAGTACTTCTAAAGCATCAATAGATTCGATGTTGCTCATATAAAATGCCTAAATGGTTAACGGTTTTGATGTTTTTTAGATAGAGAAGACATTAAAGCGCAATAAGAGTCAAAGCGCAAGGTTGAAATTTCTCCTATCTCTACTGCTTTTTTTACTGCACAATTAGGTTCTTCTCTATGGGTGCAATTGGGGAATTGACACTCTGAGGAAATGGTAAAGATTTCAGAAAAGTAAGAAGATAGTGTTTTTTTATCTATATCCCAGATTCCAAAACTCTGAATGCCAGGGGTATCAATGCAATATCCTCCGCCTTCTAAAGGGATCATGCGGGCTTGTGTTGTCGTGTGTGATCCTTTGCCTGTGCGTTTCACTACTTGCCTTGTTGCAAAACAAAGACCTGTAACCAAATTAATCAAAGAGGATTTACCTACACCGGATTGACCGGAAAACACCGATGTTTTATTTTGCATTTGTGTCTTTAATACATTGATACCCTCTTGAGTGATAATGCTCAGAGGGATTACGAGGAAATTAAGAGACTGATAGATATGAACAAACTCTTCATATAATTTTTTCTCCTCTTCAATCGATTCCAAAGAAAGCCTATCAGGGGGATTGTCTAATAAATCCACTTTATTTATGAGGATTATAGGGCAAATATTTCCTTTTTGTGCAGCTATAATATAACGATCGACAAGTAGAGGTTTTAATTTAGGGCTGCAAACAGAAGCTGTAATAAAAACTTGGTCTACATTGGTGGCGATCAACTGTTGCTTCTTGCGCGAGAGGTTATCTGCTCTAGATAGAATAGAGCTGCGAGGCATTACTTGAGTAATCACAGCATGAGTTTCATCAATGATTTGCATCAACACAAGATCTCCAACTGCTACAAGGTTTTTCATGAAGTCGCGCTCTTGTTTAAGAGCGCCTTTTAAAGAGCAAAGATAGGAATGTTCATTTGAAAAAACCGTAATCCCCACTGCTGCAATAGTGAGAACTCTGCCTTGTATATCCATTGCATTCACAAGCTTTTTACTTTGTTTGAGCAGTTGATCCTGATTGCTTTTTTTAAATTTAGACCGATCTTTTTTCCCTGCATTTTTTCTTTGCTTGCGTGAAGCCTTTTTATCTGAATCCCAATATTGTTCCTCCCAATTGAGAAAATGATCTTGCTTACTCATTCTTGGGGTTCCTGTAGCAGATACATGAAAATAGCTCCTGCAATAGCCACATTCAGAGATTCAATCGGTTTTTTAATGGGGATAGCTATTTTTTTAGCACGTTGGATGATAAAAGGACTTAATCCATGGGATTCATTTCCTAAAGCTAAAGCGATGGGCTTTTCTGGTAAGTTTGGGTGAGGGTTACTTCCTTTAGCATCGGCTGCATAAATATGAAAAGATCCTTTTTGCAGTAGACTCTGTAGATCAATAAGATTTCCTTGGGTTAGGTTTAAAAAAAAAGTGGCTCCTTTAGCAGCACGTAGCGCTTTATCATTATATAGATCTACGCAACCCTCTACTAAGAATATAGACCAATCAAATGCTAAAGCGGTACGTAAAAGAGTTCCTAGGTTTCCGGGGTCTACCACTTTATCTAGGATCAGTAGACGTTTACTAGACTTTAAATCTTGAAAGATAGGCATGCAGATCTCAGCTGCAATGGGCTCAGGAGTTTTAAGCCCTGTAATTTTTTCTAGAACATCTAAAGAAGTGGTACTCGTTTGTTGTGCATTATAGGAAAAAAGAGGTCGGTATGTTTTTTCAAGCAGAATATTTTTAAAAGAAAACTTTTGAGATAATTCGCGAATCAACTTTATTCCGCTAATTAGGACGGTTTTTTGTTCATAGCGATATGTGCGATTTTGTCGTAACTTAACTAAGTGCTTGACAAGAGGATGTTGCAGACTGGAAAGATAGCTCATGAAAATATTTATTTCGAAGAAATCCATTTTGTCAGAAAATAGATTGCACAGCAATAGCAATTATATTTATTCTTAAACTTTTTGCAAAAAAGAGGTTCTGTTTGTGGATATAATACCCTTAAAAAAAATATACGGCGTATAAAAGCTCTGTTTTTACTTTAAGATACCCTCACTTAGCTAAAGAAGGAATAAAAAAATATTTTACGAGTTTCTTATTGTAAAGGGATGCTAAAAAAAAGTAAGATTGAAAATAAGGGCTTAGATCAGATCGTTAATTTATGTAACGAGATCCGTCTATTCAATTTTGATGTAAGATGTGGAAATGTATCTCATTTTGAGCTTTTAACTATTGCCTCAGTGGTAGCCGCACAAAAACCACACGTTTTGCTCGAAATAGGAACATTTGATGGGAATACGACACTTCAAATGGCTTTAAATGCTCCAGATAACGCTATTGTTCACACCTTGGATTTGTCCTCTGAAGTAATTTCTTTGGCTCAACCTATTTTAGAGGTTGATTTGAAATTCCTACGAGATACACAGAAAAAACAAAGAAAATATCAAAAAACCTCTTGTAAAAAAAAAGTTAACCAACATATTGGCGATTCTGTCGCTTATGATTTTAATGCCTTTTGCAAAGAAGGATTTATTGACTTTGCTTTTATAGATGGAGGACATTCTTATGAATGCGTTCGTAGCGACACGGAAAATGTTATGAAAATCTTAGCTCCTAATGCTATTGTGATGTGGCATGATTTTACTCCTGATTTTCATGGAGTGTTTACCTATTTGAATGAAATAAGCAGTAGATATCCTCTTATCCAAATTACAGGGACTAATTTAGTCTATTATAAAAAACAGTAATAACTTTTCAAAAGATAAACCTTATCAGGTTTTCTCTATTTCTTTGCAGATCATATGCAGAACCTGAAAAGCCCCTATTATTCTAACTAAACTTGAAGAGCCTTCTTGTTTCAATATTTTGACCAAATGCATGGCTATTATTATGCAGAACCAAAGCATAGGGATCTGTAAGGGAATAATGACCTTGTTCCAAAAGTAGTTTGGGTCTTTTCTACGATCTTATCAAAAAAACATGACTAAAAAGGCTTGTAGCTTCTTTATCGGAAGGGAGTATTGTCCTTTTATCCAAAAAAACCTATGCAGTTAATTCTTAATTTGAAAATATATGAGTATATTTAGGTAATTTTGTTCCAAAAGGGCATTTTTTTCATCTGGGAAATGATTTCTTGAGGATCTTGAATTTGCTGGTTAATAGAGATCCTTTCAGCTTCTTTTAGTAAAAGACCCATCTGTTTGCTAGGGGCTATCCCCGCTGCTTTAAGATAGCTAGAAGTAACAAGGGGTTGTTTTTTTTGAATTCTTTCAATAGCTTTTTTCAATAGCTTCTGTTTTTGCTGATGAAAATCGAAAAATTCGTTTCTGTCTTTACTAGGTAAACCATTTCCAAAAATCTGTAGACAAACGTAGGATTGAGGATCTGCGTAAAAATGCGCCCATTCAACAAGTTCTATTTTCCAATCTTTAGGCATAGATAATATTTTTTTTGCGCGATAAAAAAACAGGGTGAATTTTTTTTCTGCTCGAGATAATTTGAGATATTCGCAAATAGATAATTGTTCCTCCAAAGATCGGTTGGGAAATAGCTCTAATACATAAGCAATAACAGGGGTTTTTTTAGGGAATCTTTTAAAGGGCTCTATTTTTTTTTCTAGCTCTTGTACTTTGAGATTCTGAAGCTCTGGGAAGATAGTCGTTAATAAACCTAGCCTATATAAAACTAAAAAACTGCTATCTAATTTCCCAAATTGAGCCATTTTATGAAACTCTTGCCATACCCGTTCCATAGCAACAGAAGGAAATAAGCTCTTTGCATGAGCGATAATGGCTTGATCGGTTTCTATCTCAATAGAAAAGTTAAAACGAGTGGAGTAGCGCACAGCTCGTATCATACGTAGTCGATCTTCTAAAAAACGAGCATGTGGATTTCCAATAGCACGCAGGATTCCTAATGTGAGATCTTTTTGTCCTTCTACATAATCGTATAGCGTTTCTGTAAGAGGATCCCAAAACAAACCGTTAATAGTAAAATCCCGACGGAGTGCATCTTCTTCTGGGGTAGCTGATTCAACATGGGTAGGGCGTCTTCCATCTATATAGTCTTTTTCTTTGCGAAAAGTAGCTACTTCAAACTGATGTCCTTCTATAACCACAATCACAATTCCAAAAGCTAAACCAACTGGGATTGTTTTAGGAAAAAGCTTTTGGATGGCATCTACTGGTGCCTCAGTTGCGATGTCTATATCATCAGAAAGGTGGTTCATCAAGTAATCACGTACCCACCCTCCTGCAAAATAGGTGGTAAATCCAGCTTTTACAAGAGTTTGTACAATCTGTTTGGCAAAAGAGAAGTTACGCATAAAGGTTTTGTATAAGTCGATCTTTTTACCTATATTACTTTTATCTCTTTTTCAAAGACAGTTCCAATTTTCTTGAAAAGAAGAGGCAGAAGCCAATTGCTTGGCTTAATTTTATTATGATATACTAATTTTTGTAGGATCTAAAGAGCCTGAAGAAAGATGATAAAGGCCAAACATTTCTATTTTGAAGTTGCGTGCTCAAATTTGATCACACAAGAAGAGTACAACCAAAAAGCGCGAAACAGTGAAATAAAGGTTCGATCTACTCACAAGTTGTCATTTTGAACAAAGCCAGAGATTGATTTTAGATATCACATTGCTTATTCCTTTGGAGACGAACACAAAAAAGATTCTTTGCGCGTTCGAATATAAAACATATAATCCGACTACACTCATACAAAATTTTAATAAATTTGTAGGTTTTTTTTCATTGACCGATGACTGATTTATTAGATCTATATTAGAAATCGTGTTTTCCGGATTATCTTCAATAGATGATTGATTTTCTATGGGCAATACTGCTGTTTGTTCGCTTGGTACTCTATGTCTAGTCAATAAATAAAATACATTCCTTACAAGATTAAAAAAAATCGTTTTGCGAAATTTGCAATATTCAATGTCATTTCTTTCATCTCTGATGATGAATCTGCGAGTTTTCTTAAAGTCTGCGTATTTTTTTTGGACAATTCGATTAGATTATCCATTCGTGTATGGAACTCTTTGGTACTTTTTTCTAATTCTATTGTACTAGTAGTGAGTTTGTTTCTAGATTGTGCTAATTCTCTTCCTGCTTGAAGATTCCCATCGACAGATCTTACTAATAAAAGAACCAATAAAGAATCTTTTGGATATTTTGTTTCATACTCTTCCACTATACCATATTGGTTTTTTAAAGATGCATCATCCCTTGGTTGAAATGTCTGATTTATTGCAATACAGTTATTTACTGGTTCCATATTAATTATTTCCTGATATTACTGATTAAGATTTTGATTATTCGGCTTTTTTAGAAACTTCTTCTGTCGCCTTAAAATTTTGTACTTGCTGAATGAATGCGTTATGGGTTTTTTCGTGAATAACAGGCGCAACAATGTACCCACCAGTAGCTCCAGAAGGTGGAAACACTAATACCAATCCACCGCCTAATATTGCACCAGTAATGACACATACGCGACGACAAGAACAATCTAAGAAAAAGAGTACAATCCATCCTTATAGCGCCAAGTTGAAAGCCGAGAACCAATGATTCAAAATTCAATTCATCTTCTCATTTAATTTTTCTCAGAAAATATTTCACACAGTATGCGATATATCAATTTAGCTAGGTCGTGAGCGTCGCGTTTCCTATAGCAACTATCTACAAAGTCAAGATAAGGACTTCTGGCCTTCGCTTCATTAATCATTGAAGCTCCAACCAGAACAATAACAGCAACAGCGATTTTTGTTAGGTTGTCAACTGCCTTCTATGGGGATGCAATTCCAATTTTTGGAATGTAGTGTGATATAGCAGATAAGTTCATCTTTTAAATCTCTTTTTTGTGATTGATTGCTGTGATGTACAATCAGCAAACATAATATAAAACAGTCTTTAAGTTGGCAAATATATTTATACTCGTTCGTTTTTAAATTAAGTTTTAACAGAGGAAAATTTTCTAGACAAGAGAGGCTGCAGTTGTTCCCGATATTTAGGAAAATTTTCAAAAAAGGTACAAATTGCCGTCTTAAAATCTAATTTTTTTTCATAATAGCGATTATTACGCACTTTTTTATTCATGAATCGCCAAAGACGTTCAATAAGATTGAGATCAGGAGAATTAAGGTGACAAGAATTTGATTTCTACTCTCGATGTTTTTAGGTAATCTGCAACGATTTTTTATCTGTAGTAAGCAGCATTATACTAGTTTATTTTCAAATTAAGAATTATATGAGAATGTTTTTGAAAATTTTCCTAAATATTAGAAGGGAGTATTATCCTTTTATCCAAAAAACCTATGAAGTTAACTCTTCATTTGAAATGAGTATGAGTATAGCTCTTAGGCATGGTGTCTCCTTGTATTTATTTATTCATTCTGTGCATTTCAAAATTGAAAAGACATACTCTTAAACACGTTGATTTAAATAGAAGATGATAAAAAATCCTGAAACAACCCGGTATCTTCCTTACTTTAAGAGTCTACACCTTCAGAGATTAACATTTAATCTTCGTAAAAATCTATACCTCAAAAAAAAAATTATATATATTTTCAACTTCATAATAGTAAAATTTTAAGACATCTCAGGAGAAATTTATCTTGATTTTGACAAGCATAGCACTTAAGCTGCCCACTTTTAATCAATTTTGTAACTTGTCTTTTAAAACAGTCTTGTTGTACTGCTGGTTTAAAATAGATATACATAGGTTATAATGACAAAAGCATTAATTATTGTAGAATCTCCGGCGAAAATTAAAACATTAAGAAAGCTCTTAGGATCAAATTATCTATTCGAATCCTCATTGGGACATATACGCGATTTGCCCCAAAAGGGTTTTGGAATTGATGTCGAGAATGATTTTGAGCCACAATATACAATTATGCCCGATAAAAAGGATGTAATTGATCGTTTAAAAAAAGCAGCTAAACAGGTAAGTATTGTCTACTTATCTCCAGATCCTGATAGAGAGGGAGAAGCCATTGCATGGCATATCGCCTCTATTCTCCCTAAAGGAACTAAGTTTAAACGGGTCACTTTTAACGCAATTACTAAAGAAGCCGTATCGGAGGCATTAAAGCATCCTCGTCAGATTGATCAAGGTCTCGTAGATGCACAACAGGCACGCAGGTTGCTCGATCGAATTGTAGGATATAAGATTTCTCCTATTCTCATGAGAAGAGTACAAGGCGCGCGCGACGGAGGGCTTTCTGCAGGTCGTGTTCAATCCGTTGCATTAAAGTTAGTCGTTGATAGAGAAAAGGAAATTGAAGTTTTTCTTCCTGTTGAATATTGGAATATTCATTCCATTTTGCAAACGGATAAAAACAGTACCCCGATTTATGCTAGTCTTTATGCAATCGATGAGAAAAAGGTAGAAAAAGAAGCCGTGCCTGGTAAAGATTGTATTCTTATTAATAATGAAGAAGCAGCTCACAAGATTGTAGCTCAACTACAAAATTCTTCTTATAAAGTGCAATCTGTTGAAAGAAAAGAAAAGAAACGCAACCCAGTACCCCCTTTTATTACCTCTACTTTGCAACAAGAAGCAAGTCGACATTTTGGATTTTCCGCATCGCGCACTATGAATATTGCACAAGGTCTGTATGAAGGTATTGATCTTGGTAATACAGGATCTGAAGGGTTAATTACTTATATGCGTACCGATTCTGTCCGTATTGCCTCAGAAGCAATTGACTTAGCTCGCAAATATATTACCAAAGTATATGGCAAAGAATTTCTTCCCAATCAAGGAAAGCAGTATTCAAGTAAAAAAAATGCCCAAGATGCTCATGAAGCTATAAGACCTACTAGTTTGCAATACAGCCCAGAAGAAATTAAAAGCTACTTGACGACTGATCAACACAAATTATATCTACTGATATGGCGTCGTTTTTTAGCTTCTCAAATGAACCCAGCTATCTATGATACGGTTTCCTGCGATATCATAACTAATCAAAATATGCTCCTACGCGCCACAGGTTCTACTCTTAAATTTTCTGGATTCTTAGTCGTCTATGAAGAAAAAAAAGACATTTCTGAAAAAGAAGAGCAGCAAGAAAATGAAAAAATCCTCCCTTTTTTATTTGAAGGTCAACCTTTACTTCTACTTGATGTAGATGCCCAGCAAGCTTTTACTCGTCCTCCTCCTCGCTTTACAGAAGCCTCTCTTGTTAAAGAATTAGAAAAATCAGGAATTGGTCGCCCTTCCACATATGCAACCATCATGAATAAAATTCAAAGTAGAGATTATACAGTTAAAGAAAAAGGCTCTCTTAAACCAACGGAGCTAGGAAAAGTCATTGCGCAAATGTTGGAAGAAAACTTTAAAATGATCATGGATGTAGGTTTTACTTCTGCAATGGAGGATGAATTAGAAGAAATTGCTTACAATCATAAAAACTGGAAAGTGTTGCTTCATGATTTTTGGGAAAGATTTATTCCTTTTGTCGTAGCTGCTGAAAAAGAAGCCTTTGTTCCACGAGTGGCTACAGATATTGATTGTCCTAATTGTCGTCATAAATTAGAAAAAATCTGGGCGCGCAATAAATATTTTTATGGTTGTTCTAACTATCCTGCTTGTGACTTTACCACTCCTTTAGAAGCCTTAAGTTTCAATAAAGAAGATTACGACCCTAACTTTAATTGGGATCAACTCTGTCCTAAATGTGGTAGTACTATGAAAATTCGCTATGGTCGCTTTGGTACTTTTTTAGGCTGCTCTCGATACCCAGAATGTAAAGGAATTGTAAATATCCCTAAAAAAGATGAAATTCCAGCTCAAGATCTCCCTACCTGTCCTGCTTTAGGATGTGATGGGAAAATGGTGCAACGCCGTTCTCGTTTTGGCAAGCCTTTTTTTTCCTGTTCTAACTATCCAGATTGCGATGTAATCATCAATAATTTGGATCAACTCATTGAAAAATACATGGATCATCCCAAAACCCCTTATATTTCTAAAAAACTAAAAAAAGGCAAAAAAGGCTCCTCCACTAAAAAAGCCGTTAAAAACCCCACAAAAAATGCACATTTATACACATTATCTTCAGAACTGCAAGCAGTTGTCAAAGAAGAAAAACTACCTCGTCCTAAAGTAGTTAAAAAAATGTGGGAATATATCAAAAAACATAACTGCCAAGATAAGAAAAATAAGCGCCTGATTATTCCAGATGCCAAATTAGCTAAAGTCTTTGGTTCAAAAGAGCCGGTTGATATGCTCAAACTAGCAGGTCTTTTGACTCCGCATTTGCAGTAGTTTTTAAACTATAGCCGACAAAAATGCCAAGATATGTCCAAATATAACTACGAAAAATCCCCTGGTTAAATTGTAGGCAAATGAACATCACAACAACAGAGAATAAAAGAGCTACGGTGGTCTTTTTTTCTTCCAAAGAGATCAGAGGATTTTTAAGCAGTTTATATGCTATTCGATAGATCACCCATCCAAAATAGCTAAAGGCCAGTAACCCATACAAGCCTAAACTAGCTAACATTTCTGTGAACATATTAGTCGGATCAAATATTTCTATGAGCTCTAATGTTGGAATGTGAATCTTAGCTAACCCTTCTTGATATGTATGCATACATTGATAGTAACCAACTCCGCCTAAACCGAGACCAAACAAGGGAAATTGACAAAAGGCATTCCAAGCATCTACAATTCCTTTCCAACGTTCTAAAAAAGACCAATGAGAAAAAAAACCCATTTTAAAAAATTTATAAAAAGTATTGATAAATAGATCTTGAAAAAATACCCCTATTGTACAAAAGATCAAGGTAAAGCCACCCATAAAAACTAATAGATTACGACGTAATCCAGCTACTATTTTTCGAATAAAAGGCAAATAGCTACAAGACAATCCTACAGAACAAAAGACAAAATAAGAAAAAAAAGCGCCGGTTGAAGTTGATAATAACAATAATATATTAATTCCTATTATCTTAAAAAAAGCACCAAAATTCCACCTAGTCTCTAATAGATATTTAGTATTCGCGTAAACGACAAAAGGAATAGCATATAAAGCGTAGAAGGAAGGTTCATAAGTCATTGCTTGTCCTCTTGCAAGACCTGCTCCCCTAATTGGATTTACATATTGTGTTACAAAAGGATCAATAATTCCTACAGCTGAAAGAAATAGCTGCAAGGCTGCATGTGTTCCTACAAACAAAAAAGAAACAAAGTATAGCCGTAAGATTTTTTGAGTATCGAATAACAATATCAAATTCAAGGGAAGTAAAAAATATATGATATAAGTAAAGAGCGCAACCAATACGTAACCAAAGCTTCGATAGGGATAAATGCCTTGAATGGCAGATAGTATAAACGAAGAGAGAAGCACCAGAAAGCCAATAAATAACTTCCGATCAGCAATCCGCAGATTTTGAGAAAGGCAAAGCGTCACAAACAGCCACAAGGCTAATACATGGTTTGCTCTCAACTTAAATAAAGAGATTTTAAAATATAAAAGCTCTGCAGGAATAGTCATAAAATAGAAAAACAAGAAAACAAAGAAAAAATTGATGCTTCGAAAAGATTTTAAGTGAATTTGTAATATACTCATGTTCTTTGATAAATATCCTCTAGGCGAACAATATCATCCTCTCCCACGTATTCACCTACCTGGACCTCTATCAATTCTAGTAACACTTTACCAGGATTTTCTAGGCAATGAATAGCTCTTTTAGGCACAAAAATGCTTTCATTTTCAGACAGAATAGTTTTTTGTTGATTGATTGTAACCTTAGCTGTTCCTTTTACTACTACCCAATGCTCACTACGATGGTAGTGCATTTGCAAACTAAGCCGTTGCTTGGGTTCAACTACGATTCTTTTTAATTTATAACGTTCTGTCTCTTCTAATACGGTAAAATGACCCCAAGGACGATGCGATGTAGGGTTCAAATACGATTCTTTAGCCTCTTGCTTTTGCAACTGTTCTACTAGAGCCTTCACTTTTTGAGATTCGCCTTTCTTTCCAATGAGTAATGCATCTGCAGTTTCTACAACAATTAAATCATCTAGCCCAATAGTAGAAATCAAACGTTTGTTCCCCATAATTAAACAATTTTTTGTGTCTATATCTAAAATATTTCCCATTTTTGCATTATTATGCTGATCTTTTTCTAGAAACTCATACACACTATCCCAAGACCCTACATCTGACCAATTAAGATCTAAGCATACAACTTTTGTATTAGTGGATTTTTCCATTAAAGCATAATCAATAGAAAGATTTGGTAGTTCGGAAAAGTTAGCTATAAACTCTTTGAAATCCCCTGAAATTCTCATACCAATTTCTGGACAATGTTTTTGAAGCTCTTTAATAAAATTTTCTATTTGAAATAGAAAAATACCAGCGTTCCATAAATATTGACCTGAAAGCAAATATTTCTGTGCTAGGGCAAAATCAGGTTTTTCTACAAAACTATCTACATGGTAAACGCCTTTTTGATCTTGCACCCCTAGTTTAATATAACCATATCCTGTTTCTGGTTTATTCGGGCGCACACCAAAAATCACACTTTTTGCTTCTTGTGCGATTTTTTCCGCTCCGACTAAAGCATTGATAAATATCCCCTGAGGAGAAATTAGATGGTCTGAGGAACAAACCAAAACACATTCTTGAGGAGAAACTTCTAAGAAAGCGGTTAAGTAACAAATAGCAAGTGCAATAGCAGGCGCTGTGTTTTTTTGCTCCGGTTCTATTAAAATCTGATTTGCCAACTGAGAAGAAATTTCCATTGCTTGTGCTTTTACCAAATGAAAATAATTTTGACTGGTTATAATCAAAATATCCTTTGGATCGAAAATAGGAGCAAATCGCTGAATTGTCTTCTGTAATAAAGAGCATTTTTCTCCAAAATGCAAAAATTGTTTAGGCATTTCTCTGCGAGAATAAGGCCATAACCTTGTTCCACTACCGCCTGCTAAAATAATGACTTTCATATTTTTCCTCAGTTTTTTTATCAATAAGAGCACGAAATTCCGCATGAAATCTCTTTCTGCCAAACTTTTGCGCGTGTTGATAAATTCTATTTGGATCAAATTCTTTTTTCTCAAAACAAGTAATAGCGTCTAATAAACTAGCCACTTGTTGTTTTTCAAAAAAAACTCCTGTTTGATTTTCTATAACGGTTTCCAATGTAGCTCCTTTTCCAAAAGCAATAACGGGAACCCCTGCTGCTTGCGCTTCTAAAACACAAATGCCAAAATCCTCTTCAGCAGCAAAAATAAAAGCCTTTGCTTTAGCTACATAAGAATACATGATTTCATCGGGTTGATAACCTAGGATTTCTACATTTTTAGTAGCCAATTGCTTGATTTTTTTCATTTCAGGACCGCTGCCAATCACAAGAAGCTTATGATGAGGCAGGTAAGAAAAGGCTTTTACTATTAGATCTACCCTTTTATAAGGCACCAAACGAGAAACCGTTATGAAATACTTTTCCTTTTTATCGTGCACACAAAAACGCTCAACATCAACTGGAGGATAAATCACAGATGATTCTCTACCATAAAGTTTACGGATTCGACGAGCAATATAATGAGAAATTGCCACAAAGTGATCCACTCGGTTGAGTGATGCAATATCCCAGTTGCGCAAATAATGAAGAGCAAATCGCATAAATCCTCTTTGATATAGCCCTGCTCTTTCTAAATAACAATGCATCAAATCCCAGGCATAACGCATGGGAGTAAAACAATAACACACATGCAACTGGTCTGGATGAGTCAATACCCCTTTTGCTACTGCATGTGAAAGAGAAATTACTATATTATAATCCCTCAGATCAAACTGCTCAATTGCTAAGGGAAAAAAAGGAAGATAGTAACGATAATAACTAGAGCTAAAGGGCATTTTTTGTATAAAAGAAGTATGTATCTCTTTCGTTAAAAAGATAGGTTTAAATGTCTTTTTATTATGAACAAGAGTGTAGACAGGAGAGGGGTAAAGCTCATAAATAGCTTCCAGAGCTTTTTCTCCACCCGCTGATTCTACAAGCCAATCATAAATAATTGCTGTTTTCATATTTCAATTAACTGATCAATTTTTTCCAAATGTTTTTGTGCGGATACTTCCCAGCTTAGGGTCCTTGTCAGCTTTAATCCTCTATTAATTAGTTGCTGCCTTAAATCCTCATCTACAAGTACTTTTTCCATAAGTTGTGCTATATGTCGATAGTTATAAGGATTACAGTAGAGTGTTGCTGTTTTACAAACCTCCGGCAGAGATGCAGCATAAGAGCAGATGGTAGGACAACCACAGGCCATGGCTTCTAAAGGAGGGAGGCCAAATCCTTCATATAATGAAGGAAAGATCATTAACTCAGCTGTTCTATAAAAACTAACGAGTTCTTCATCTGAAACATTCTCTACGAAATGTATTCGATGCTTTAAATGCTGCAGAGTTTCTTTAATACATGAATCATCGAGACGTTTCATGTCTTTTGAATTACCAACACAAACAAGATCTATTTCAGAAAAACCTTGTTTATCTAACACATCAAAAGCTAAAAGCAGGGCTTGTATGTTTTTATGGATTTTGAGATTTCCTACATATAATAAAAACCTTTTCTTGACTTTAAATTTCTCTAGTATTTGATGACTCTCCTTATTGGGAGAAAATCTGTCTAAATCAACCGCCAGAGGAATTACCTCTATTTTATCTGCTACAATATTGGTATATTTGCACAATTCGCTCTTTGAAAAATGAGAAACTGTAATGATTTGATCCGACCGATAAGCTGCTTGTTTGATCAAAAACCCCGCGTAAAAACGCTCTAATCGATTCAATAGTTTAGGATAGGCTAAATGAAATAGATCATGAATAGTAGTTAGTCTTTTCTTAGAGGGAATAGGGAAAATAGGAACATTAAAATGAGGAGACCAAAACAGATCACAAGGGGGAATTTTCCTAGTAAAATCTATTTGCTCTATTGGCGAATAGATTGGAGTAGAAATAGGGATTACTTCCATTTGATCAAAATAAGCGCTCTTTTGGTGGGGATGAATGAAAACATACCAGTGTATAGGAGCCTTTTTCAAATACTTAAATATATTTTTTAAATAAGTACCGATACCAGAGTGAACAAGCATCCTTGCATCCACACAAACTTTCTTCAAAAGCAAACCTCGGTTTCTTTTTCAGTGCTTCGTGCTACTAGTTTTAAATCACTATCTATCATAAGGCTAACCAGTTCTTTTAAAGAGGTATGGGGTTTCCATCCCATTTTTTGCATAGCTTTAGCAGGATTTCCCACGAGTAGTTCCACTTCTGAAGGTCGGTAAAGCTGCGGATTGACTTCTACTAATACACGTCCTGTTCGACAATCAACTCCTTGTTCTTCCACTCCTTGCCCTATCCATTCAATAGTAATACCCACTTCCTGAAAAGCTAGCTTTACAAAATTTCTGACACTTGTTGCTTCTCCTGTAGCTAATACAAAATCTTCCGCAGTATCTTGCTGCAACATACGCCACATACCTTCTACAAAGTCTTTAGCATAACCCCAATCTCTTTTTGCATCTAGATTTCCAAGCTGTAGTTTTTCCTGTTGGTTATGCATAATTCTAGCTATTGCTAGTGTAATCTTGCGAGATACAAAATTTTCTCCTCGACGTGGGCTTTCATGATTGAATAAAATCCCATTACACGCAAATAAATCCCAGGCTTCTCTATAATTAACAACAGCCCAATAAGCATAGAGTTTTGCTACTCCATAAGGAGATCTAGGATAAAAAGGAGTTTTTTCTGTTTGAGGGGTTTCCTCCACCTTTCCGAATAATTCTGAAGTAGAAGCTTGATAAAATCTCGATTTTGGACAGATCTTACGCATTGATTCGAGTAAACGCATTGTTCCTAGAGCATCCACATCCGCTGTATGTATAGGCATTTTAAAAGAGCTACCAACATGACTCATAGCGGCCAAATTATAGATTTCATCTGGTAGAACGGATTTAACCATGCTTTCCACATTACCTGAATCGGTAAGGTCTCCTTCATGTAAATGTAGACTTTCACGTAAATGAGAAATTCTTTGTAGATTACAAGAGGAGGATCTCCTCACCATTCCATGTACCTTGTAGCCTTTTTCTAATAAAAACTCTGCTAGATAAGATCCGTCTTGTCCTGTTATTCCTGTAATAAGTATTGTTTTCACAAGCCATTTCCTTTTCGATAAAATACTAAAATCATTTTTACATAGAAACAATTATATATAAAGTCTTAGAGAGCAACAATCTGTTCCTCTTTTTGCTTTAAAGATTTCAGAATCCATATGAGGATATGGAAAAAATTTCTAAATCATAAGAATTAAAAAAAAATCCTCTTTAAATATTTAGAGCATATACACAAATTATTTTCCTATTTTATTAAAACTTCTGAAGAAGATTTTTTTCTTACCCAATCTCTAAAAACGGAAGTTAAACAAAAAGAAAAAATTATAGATCCTATTCCTAGGCAACTTAAAACAATAGTTAAGAGATATAAAGATTCAATTTTTGGTAAAAAATTCATCGCTAAAATATTCAAAGCAAGAGGTACAATTAGAGGAAGAATGCATATCTCTTTTATCCAATGATTTGTACTATTTTTTGGTATCAGTTTACGGTGAATAATAGGAAGGATTAAAAGAGAACATAAGTTATGAATGAGCCAAATTGAGGCAATTGCAAGCACTCCTAATTTCTCATAGAACAAGAACATTATCGGAAATAAAAGAGTTAATGTGATGATGTTTTGCCAAATCATTGCTTTTAACCATCCAAAAGAGTACTGCAAGGCTAAAGGCACACTCATCAATCAATTACATGCTGTTCCTAAAATAAAAAGGCGGAGAATAGGTACTACCTTTTCTACTATTTGATGATTACGAATCCACACAAAAACAAGTTCTTTAGCAAAGCAAAGACACAAAATAGCTAAAGGCAAAACCAAAACAGCTACTACTTGAGAATAGTTTTCATATAGTTTATAGAGATCCACTAGTTTTTTTTGCGCAATTAACTGAGAAAACCTAGGGAATAGAGAATAAAAGAAGGGTTGAATCATTAAGTAAAGTCCATTGGATAAATTATAGGCAAGTATATAGTAACCATATACTTCTAAAGGAGTATACCTATTTATAAAAAGTTTATCTAAGGAAACAATACATGTACTTGTTAGTGTTAAAAAAAAAGTCTGGGAAATAAAAGGCCAAGATTGCTTTAAAAGCTTTCGACAAAACCGCGCTCTAAAAAAACCCCTATCTTGAGGCATGTTCTTCCATAAAAGAATAGTAAGGGTTAGTGTATGTAAGATGACAATACTTAACTGCCAAATAAAAAAAGCACGTAAAGAAGGATCAATAAAGGCAAGTACTAGAATCATTCCTATTGATTTAAGAAAGGTAAAAAATATTTGCACGGAATTTACGAGTAATTGTTTTTGCAAACCCATCAAACCACTAGAATACAGAGAATTTGGCCATTGAAAACTCAAACAAATTCCCATTAAAATAACTGCCTGAGCAACCTCTTGTAAGGAAAGATGCACAGGATGCATCCAATTATAGGCAATTGAGTTTGATAAACAACTAAGACTAAACCCGACTAATAGGCAAATAAACCAATATACTCCTTCTAAGGATCGAAATAGATCGGCTGCTTCGGTTCTTGCCTTTTCTTCTGCTGTAAGCTGAGCCATTTTACGGTTAATGGTTGCACCAATTGCTACTTCAAAGGGAACTAGCAGAAAGCTTAGCAACATATAAAAGCCGATGATCCCGTAGGCTTCTATTCCTAGATATTTCAAATAAAAAGGCACACAAACCAATAAGAATAGCCCAGAACAAGCTTTATTACAGAAATTTGCTATTAAATTGATTTTAGAAGGATCTTTACTCATGATCTTGGAAAAAAAACTCTCTTTTTGAAATGACAAGGTTGCAAAATACTTGCCTTCTGAGCAATAGCATTAAGTAATGCTAAAGAGGTAAAAAACAAAATTTTGCCATACATCTGTTCTACAAAATAATAATCACAACACCCAATCCATAAAAACCCTATACATATACTCAAAAATAACGCTTGTTCTTGAGAAAAGGGCGTTTGAATAGCTCTTTTTAAAATAGAGAATAAAAAGGCGCCAAAGAATATAAATCCAATAATCCCTGTTTCAACAGCAATTAATAAATAAATATTATGTACTTTTGCACAGAGAAAAAGCCCAAATTGAATAGGATTGTTGCAGATTTGAAAGTTATTAAACCCTATACCAAGCCAAGGATTTGCTTTGATCATTTTTAAAGCTACTTCTTGGTAAACAATTCTCTCTTCATCCGCATATTGGACCACTTGATTATAGTTTATAATCCCCCCTCTATTAAAAAACTGCTGATGAAAAAGAGCTACGCAAATAACACCGCTAATAAAAAATAGCAACCAAATCTTTTTAATCTCTTTTCTATAAGAAAAATCTTCCATCCAAAAATATTGAATAATTGTCCAAATAATACCCCCTATAATACAAGCAATCATCGCAGCTCTACAAAAAGAAATACTTAAGGCCAAAAAATGCAGAAAAATAACCGGCGTTAATACCCATTTAATCCACTTTTCCTGATAAATTACATACAAATAAGATGCATTCAAAAGAGAAAAAAATAAAAATCCTCCAAACACATTAGGATGAGAAAAGAGTCCTGTTGCTCGATAAAGAACATTTAAAGGCAATTGAAAATGGGAAAATTGATCAAAAATCCAACGCTGTTTTCCTGGATTGGGAAAACTAAACCAATGTAAAGAGGGTTCTCCCATTTTATGAAGTCCTAGTGGACTTTGAAAAAAGTATTGCATACAAGCAATAATACATTGTACTCCTATCGTAATGACAACTGTCCAAGCAATCCATTTGATAAGTTGACGAATTTTATTTTGAGCTACGATATATTCAATGGAACAAAAAAGAAGAATCATCATCGAGAACTGTAAAAGACGCACATACTGCAACAAATAATAACGAGTAGGAGAAAGAGTAATCGAAAAAAAAGCGGTTAGGCAAAATAAAACAAACCATCGAACAGGTGTTGTAAGTAATTTACTACATAAGGTTTTTGGCGCTTGTAAAAGAATAAGTAATACGAGTACAAAAATTACTAAATCGCCTGGAAAAAATTCAATATGACGATAAAAAAAATCCGGTAAAATCAAATCATCAGGAATCATTTGGTCAGAAAATCCGCTTAAAAAAGCACGGAACCTTTTTTGAAAAGGAAGAAGTAAAAAGAGAAGAATCAATACAGTATTAGAGAATAAATAGAGCAGTCTCTGGACCCAAAAATAAAACGGTCTTTGAATAAGCATATTTTTACACCTCTTCTTCTAGCAAACGCAACTTTTTATAAGACTGGAGTTGATCGCGAAAAGCTGCTGCGTCTTCAAATCGCATCTCTTTAGCTGCTATTTTCATTTTCTTCTCATACTCTTTAATTTTTTGCTCAATTTCTTTAGTTGTTAGATGGGTGACTTTTTTCTCTTCTAAAATGTCCATGACATTTGCAAATGTTTGAGCAAGATCTTCTATTTTTCTTTTTTGAATCGTTTGAGGAATAATACCATGTTTTTTATTATATTCTTGCTGTATACTTCGTCTTGCCTTTGTAGTGTCAAGAGCACCTTGAATCGATTTTGTAATCTTATCTGCGTACATTACAACTCGGCCATCTACGTTGCGCGCTGCTCTCCCACAGGTTTGAATCAAAGCTGTCTGGCTACGTAAAAACCCTTCTTTATCAGCATCAAGAATACAAACAAGAGATACTTCTGGAATGTCTAGACCCTCTCGAAGCAAGTTAATACCAACTAGAACATCAAAGACTCCTTTACGTAAATCATTGATGATCTGCACGCGCTCTAGAGTGTCTATATCTGAATGCAAATATTTTGCCTTAACTCCAATTTCTGTTAAATATTTAGATAAATCTTCTGCTAGCTTTTTAGTTAAAGTAGTTACTAAAACCCTTCTATTTTTTTCTGTTTCCTGACGAATAAGCTCTAAGCAATCATCTACTTGACCAGTAGCTGGTTTAATTTCAATAATAGGATCTAATAGTCCAGTAGGACGAATAATTTGTTGTACAATCTCTCCTTCTGCTTTATTTACTTCCCATTCAGAAGGAGTTGCAGAAACATAAACCACTTGATTGATTCTTTGATGAACCTCTTCAAATTTTAAAGGACGATTATCAAATGCAGAAGGAAGGCGAAATCCATATTCCACTAAAGATTTTTTACGGGCTCTATCTCCATTGTACATTGCATGTAATTGTGGAAGGGTTTGATGAGACTCATCGATAAAAACTAAGAAGTTATCTGGAAAATAATCTAATAAACAAGGAGGAGGATCACCAGACATTCTACCACTAAAATGACGAGAATAGTTTTCAATTCCTTTACAAAAACCTATTTCTCGCATCATCTCTAAGTCGTAAGTTGTTCTCTGCCATAATCTCTGCTTTTCTATTATTTTATTTTCTGCGGATAAAAGCGCAATTGTTTGCTCTAATTCCTTTTTAATAGCATCTATTGCTTTAAAGCGAACTCCTTCAGGAGTTACATGGTGAGAGCCTGGATAAATAATGATCTTTTCCAAAACGGTACGAACCCTACCCGTTAAAGGATCAATCTCACAAATACGTTCAATTTCATCTCCAAAAAATTCTATACGATAAGCTAGATTCTCTTCATAGGCTGGAACAATTTCTAATACATCTCCTCGAGCACGAAAACTAGCACGCGCAAGATCATAGTCATTGCGCTTATAATGCATTTCGACCAAATGTAGTAAAATATCATCGCGACGACGCTTTTCTGATACTGTAATTGTTAATAACATCTGACTATAATACTCAGGCAATCCTAAGCCATAAATACAAGAGACAGAAGCTACTATAATAACATCTTCTCTTTCAATCAAAGATCGCGTAGCGCTCAAACGCATCCGATCGATCTGATCATTAATCGCTAAATCCTTCTCAATATACGTATCGGTTCGAGCAATATATGCTTCTGGTTGATAATAGTCATAATAAGAAACAAAATATTCAACTGCATTATTTGGAAAAAATCCTTTGAACTCTTGATATAATTGAGCAGCCAAAGTTTTATTGTGCGCAATCACTAAAGAAGGTCTATTTAATCTCTGGATGACATTAGCCATCGTAAATGTTTTTCCTGATCCTGTTACCCCTAAAAGGACTTGAGCTTTTTTTCCCTCTTGTATTCTTTTTACTAGTAGGTCGATAGCGTGGGGTTGGTCTCCACAAGGAATAAACCCACTGTTTAGGGAAAAAATCATAGAAATCCAAATTAAATGCTATTTAATCCTAGCATATCTGCTATCTGTAAAAGAAGAACAGCAACAGCAACAGCAAACATTAAAACTAAAGAAAGTTTGCCAAAAGGAAATTGATAAGCTCCCCTCATTGACTTATGATAGCGTCCAATCCACACCATAGTTACTGGTAAAATTCCAAAAAGGATCACTGCACAAATTCCTCCTGCAAAATTCAAAGCTTTAAAAAACAGCTGAGGATAGCAAAGAGCAAAAAGTAAAGGAGGACAAAAAGTAAGCAGACAAAGGTTTAAAGATTCATGCTTTTTATACGTAATCTTAAACCCATCAGCTAAAAAATGCACTAAGCTTAATGCTTGAGAAAAAAAGGAAGTGAGAATAGCAAAAAAGGCTAGCCCTCCAGCCCATATCTTAATTTGAGTAAGATTCAAGAATAAGGAAAGAGCTTGTGAGGAGTCTTTTCCCGTTTCTAAAGATTCCAAAATTTGATCTAAAGGAAGAATTCCTAATACGATAAATTCCCAAATTAAGTAGATGGCAAATGCCATTAGACTTCCTATAACAATAGAAAGGCGCACACGCTTTAAGTCTCCTTTCATATAATTAGTAAGAGAAGGAACCATATTGTGAAAACCAAATGCAATAATCAGTAAAGGAAAAGACTTCGGTGCATAAATAAAATTCTCATACAAAAGCAACTGAGGATTGACATAAGTTATGCTAGATAATACGAGAAATCCAAAAAAAATAATCTTAAGCAGCATAAGAAAGCGATTACACAAGTCAACACTTCTTGTGCCTAAATAGACAATCCAACCAAACAACACAATTAATGCTAAAGATCCTACCCAATCAGGTATCTGTAGATAAAAAAAAGAAGAAAAAAAAGAAGCAAATAACGTACCTGTGCCAGAAATATAGGCAACTAGCAGAGCATAAAAGAGAAAGAGATAAGCAATCCAGCCAATTGCCTTGAAAGATTTTCCAATGGTATGATCCAAAATAGACAAAAAGTTAATTCGTTCATGAAACCATCCATTTGTTTCTACAATTAATAAAGCTGTAGAAGTCATAAAACCCCAAGCCAGGAAAAACAAAACAGTGGAGCAGAGAAAGCCAGCCATTCCGGTCACTATTGGTAAGGCTAACATACCAGCTCCAATACAGCTTCCTGCAATAAGCAAAGCCCCCCCCATAACACTGCCTTGCTTCATCTAGTAGCCTTTTTCTTCTTCTCAATAATTCGAATCTCTTGATCTAAACGGCCTAACTCATATCCTTCATAATCAACAAATTTGAAAAAACGCTCAAAAATAGGCAAAACATGACATACCTGTTTTGCCATCTCTTGCGCAATAAATCGATAGGTAGAATGGCCTGCTGGAGCAGAACGTAGCTCACAAAGCCATTGAAGAGAGCGTAAGTTCACATGAAAATACCAATGCATATTAAAAGCCATGGGAGCTACATACTGCGCTTCTTCAGAAAATTCTTCTGCAATTGTATCATAAACTTTTTTAGCTCTTTCCATCGCCTCCCGGTAGGGCTTTTCCATCTCTGTGTCTAAAATTTCATGAGGAATAAAATAGCCAAAATCACAGGTAATAAGTTGTCTTTCTTGAGTAAGAATTCGATGACGTTGCAGATCACGATATACACCAAAGTCAGCTACTATTTCAAAAGTAAACGTTGCATGTTCTAAAGCTCTTGGAGATTTATGTCTTCTATTCTCACGGAAATTAGAAGATGAATCTAAAATGCGGTTTAATTCCTCTTCGGAAAGATTTTTACAACGCTCTTGCAGTTCGAACAATCCTGCATGACAATATTCAAACAATAAAGCGGCTGCTACTTTTATAGGAGCTTCTTCCTCATAACCAATCAACCTCACGCCGGCGTGTTCCATTTTATCTAAACCAACACAGTGTCTAGAAGCTAGTAGTTTTAATGTATTGCCCATTTGGTCACGAAATTGTGAAAAACTAAGCTGATATTTATGGTTAAGATCAGCTCTTCGAACAAAGGAAGGAAGGATTTTATTTAGTTCTTGAAAACTTTTTTTACCAATATCTTGTACTTCAGCTAAATTATGACTATTTAACTTTTGTATTAAACATTCAAAAAATCGCCCGTTCCCATATATCCCCATGTTTGTCAATGTACTTACAGGTAAAAGACCCCGCAAACAATCAAGAACTTTAGCACGTAAAGCAGCTGCATAGGCTACTTTAGAAACATCATGTTCCTTAGGGAATTTTTTTTCCATTTGATCCATTAAAGGAGGTATTAAAGAAGAATAGGTCTCAAACAATGAGTTGCAAGTTTGCAAATACGTTTCACGAAATGCTGATGCTAAGAGAATAGGCTCTCGATAAAATAAATACTTTCCATCTATTTTCTGATCAAAGTAAATATAACGAGTGGATTTTTCTAAAGGAGATCCTCCGATTCGAGCATCTTCAATGATTTTAGCTGAAATCATAGAAATATTTTCAATTGCAAGATGGCCTCCTCCTAATTCTCCAATAGAATCATCACCATAGCCATCTAAAATTCGATCATAAAAGTTTTGTGCTTTTTTAATTCCTATGATTTGATCTTCTACTTGCTCCTGATCTAAATGGGATTGAGTCCCTGTAATTGCTACAAAGGCTGTTTCTTCATTAAGGATAAAATCTTTAAGTAATAAAGATCTCAATCCTAAGCTTGACCTAGAATAACGGGAAAACAAAGCTCCTTTAATTACCTCTGGCAAATTTCGTAAGCAAAAAACATTGTTTGTAGTATGAGTTACGTATCTTTGAAGAATTTTAATTTGACTATCTGTGAATTCTTCGTAACCTTCGCTCATGAAATCTTCCTTTTAATCCTTATTTCTTTCATTTAACGATTTGCTTTAAATATTAATAGAGTGACACATTCTTTGAGCACAATCAAGAAAAAACCATCCCATACAAATAAGAATTAAGGTTCAACATTTGCATAAATAGCCTTTGGTATGCTTTGATCAATATGCGTTTTCTTAAAAGGTGCCTCATGTTGATTAAAAGACCTCGTCGCAATCGAAAAACCGTAGCTATTCGTTCGCTCTTAGCAGAGACCATACTGCTTCCTAGTGATTTTGTACTACCCATTTTTGTTACAATAGAAAAGGAAAAAAAGAGCATTGTCAATATGCCAGGTGTATTTGCTTGGCCCCTAGAAAAACTCACTAAAGAAGCAGAATCCTGGCATGCTAAAGGAATTTTAGCCATCGCTTTATTCCCTACTATTCCCCATGAATATAAAGATCTCAATGCTACTTATGCTCTATTGGAAAAAGGATTAATACCTCAAGCTCTACAGAAATTAAAAAAAGAAATACCTTCCTTATGTGTGATTACTGATATTGCATTAGATCCTTTTACTTCTCATGGACACGATGGAATTCTCAATAAACAGAAAGAAATCCTTAACGATAAGACGGTTTCCATTCTCTCTCAAATGGCTCTTTTACACGCCCAATTTGGTGCTGATTTAGTAGCTCCTAGCGATATGATGGATGGTCGTATCAAAGCAATCCGCACTAATCTAGATAATCATTTTTTTCATCAAGTCGGAATTTTAGCTTATACAGCCAAATACGCTTCCTCTCTCTATTCTCCCTTCCGCAATGCACTAGGCTCTCATTTGCAACACGGAGATAAGAAAAGTTATCAGATGAACCCAGCAAATTCTCGAGAAGCGATCCGCCAAGCGCTATTAGATGAAGAGCAAGGAGCTGATATTCTCATGGTAAAGCCCGCTCTTTACTATTTAGATATCATTGCCAAAATGAAAGCAGCACTCTCCCTGCCTATTTGTGCCTATCACGTCAGTGGAGAGTACGCTATGATCATGGCTGCTGAAGAAAAAGGAATCCTACAAGCAAAAGAAACTTTCCAAGAAGCCATGCTTAGTATTAAACGAGCAGGGGCTGATTTTATTTTCAGTTATGCTGTTCCTTTACTATTTTCTTAAAAAATGGAAGAGAGACTTCATAGGAAGAAGAAAGTATAAATTTTAGAATAGGTTTTTCAAAACCATTAAAGTTAGAAGCAGCAGAGATAGTATATGCTCCCATGTTTTCAAAAAGGATCCAATCTCCAATATTCAACGGAGGAAGGTAACAGCTTTTTAGAATACAATCCATCCCGTCGCACGTAGGGCCCCAAATGCTGCTTTTTTGCAATTTATCTTCAGCAGATGTTTTCATCTGATACGCTAATGGCGTAATCACAGCATGATCAAAGATAAGACAGTTAAACGAACCATATAATCCATCATTCACATAATACATAGTATCTTCATTAGGAAAAGACAGCTCTCTTTTAGCGATGATATTTGTACAGAGCGTAAATGCAGAAGCTGTAAAGTACCTACCGGGTTCAGCAATGATTTCCACTCCAGAGGTAATAGGAAAATATCTATCTAGTTTCTCATTTATTACACTAGAAATTTCCTTAAAACGGATCGCATCCTCTTTAAAACCAGGAAATCCACCTCCAATATCTAAAAAAGTAAAATCAAATCCAAGAATTTTAGCTAATGTAAAAACCCTCGCAGAGGTTTCTAAAGCCAACGCATAAGCATGTGCGTCTTGACAACCGCTGCCTACATGAAAACTCACTCCAATTACATTAAGATCTAAATCTTTAGCCACACGTAGCAAACTAGGCACATGTTGCTCATCACAACCAAATTTCACACCGAGCTGACAGATGGATTTGCTATCATCTACTCTTATACGAAGAACCATCTTAGCTTGAGAAAATAATTTCTTTATTTTATGCAGCTCTAATTCATTGTCAAACGTCATAACATTGACCCCCACAGAAGCAGCATACGTAATAAAAGAACTTGTCTTGCATGGGTTAGCATAAATAACAGATGAGCTAGTAGCTCCTGATTTTAACACAGCATCAATTTCTCTTTTGCTAGCACAATCAAAACCAGCCCCTAAAGCAGCTAGAAGCTCTAAAACCACAGGACAATCATTACACTTTACAGCATAATATGGGTGGGCTCTCGGTAGTAAATCTTTCCAAAGATGATATTTATAGACAATATCCCCAAGATCTACGACATAAAACGGATCTTCCAAGCCCTCTTGAGTAGTATCTTTTATAACATCCAATACAGTTTTATCAGTATCTATCCTAATAGCTGTATCTACAGTCATATTTATAAATGGTCTAAGGTTTTATTGATTTTTTGACTGCTATAAAGTCAGGGCAGATATAACAACATCTTTTTTTTAACTCAAGCTCTTCTATGAGAAAAGTTTTTTTGAATAACGCCAACCTTACAATAACCGAAAAAAATACCAAGCTCGAGCTCCTTTAAGATTTTTTAGGAAAACCCTGCTTTTCAATCATCTTATTTATTTAAGGATAGAATCATCGAAATAAACCATTTTAAGGAAAGTATCAGTATCGTTTTATACGTATGCTTTGCAAAAAAACTTACTTCCGAACAAGTTAAAGTTAAATTTACATACTTATACTTGACATTAAATTAGGTAGCCCAATAACCTTCATTGGGTTAACAATAAATCACAAACGGGTGATACGGAATTCCTAAAGGAGGAAATGATGTTAGAAAGCTTAAATGTAACAGCACAGTCTATAAATTCTTTGATAAGACCATTGGGCTTATGTCTTTCAAGTAAGGAACAAATAGCAGCTAAAATTACAGCGATATCTTTTACAGCTATTTTTATTGTCGGCAATTTACCTTCAACATCCGCTTCGTTCCAAGGTTGTCTTGATTTAATAAACTGCCACAATAATTGTTCACTTAATGCCAATACTAGAGAGCAATACAGAGAGTGTTTTCTAGGTTGTTTTAGAAAATGCCTAAACTAGTAGCCTAATTTCTCTAAAATACATAGTACCGCCATTTATTAAATGGCGTACTGTTCTGTACAAGGCATTTTTACCAACTCAAATCCTAACATTTTTGCAATCATTCACAAAGTCAAGTTCTTATGTGGCAATAATGCCCTTCTTTAAAGATTCTATTTGCCCGAAGGGTAAGTATCTTGAGGAATGATAGGAATTTCAAAATGTTGTGCCCTCTTTTAGAATTCTTTAGAATAGTCTACCTGCATTTCAATAATGTATTTTGCTCCTTCTTTATCTTTGTATAAAACATCTAACAATATTTCTTCTTTAAAGAACTCAGGATATCATTTAAAAAATGGATCAGAATATCTTTTTTCTTTTCTGAGCTAAAGATCTTCTTAAAACCGATATCGCTTTTTGGATCTAAATATCTGGAAATTGACATAACTTTAAGTTATCCTCAATTAACTTATGCTATCTACTATTCATTATATAATAGCTCATTTTAGCAATCCATTTTTTTTGTTTGCTACAAGTTTGAAACTTATATTCTCTTATATGCATTTTACTCGGCTTTCCTTAAATCGATCAAAACATTACATAACTTAAAAATAGCGTATTTTTTTATCCAATTCCTTGAACATATTTACTCTTTTGAAGACACAAACTCAAAGCAATGGATTCTTATATTTTTTGGCACCGGTATCTCTTGAAATGTTGAAAAATATACTTGCTTATTTTTTCTTAAAATTTTAACTTTTATCATGTTTTTAATAATTCTTTAAAATTTGGTTATAGAAAACTAATTTTTTAAAGAGTGAATCAATGGAGGCATCATGACAAATCCTGTTATTTTAGGTACTACAAACAACACTTCTTCAACTGAGCAACTAGAGCAAAGAAGTTTTTCCGGTAGAATTTGGTGTCCTATTTTAAGGGGAGATTCTTCGTTGCCTAAGGACCAAAGAGGGCTGGTAAGAGTGATCAATCTATTCGGTTCATCTCTTTGTCTAGCAGGTTCAGCCTTGATTGGCGCTTCCATACCATTATCTGATTCTGGATCTGATTCTGGCTCTGAGTTAATGGACCCTGAATATATAGTGATTAGCAGTTTGAGATTTCCTTGTCTATTTGCAGGTATAAGTGTTTTATACCTTGGAAAAATCACTACTACTTATTTAAAAAAAACGAATGAACGCCAAACAGAGGTATCTCCTGAATTAAAGTATGAAATTGAAAAACGAGCAAAGGAAAATGTGTACCAGTTACAAGGAGATAATTGCTTAGAAAATGGGGAACATTGGCTAAATCCACTGTCTGTAAGAATAAATATACCGCACCCCCCCCAAGAAGAGCTAACTCAGCAAAATGGTCTTTGGAATAGAATTACCACAATACAAACATCACAAAAAGGGTTGCTTATATCTCTAGGATTATACTCCATTTGTACTGCTGCTGCAGCTGCTGCAGATTTTTTTGAACCAGACCCCCCTCCAGATCGATTAATACCTTCCTTTGTAGATAGTACAGTTGTCGCAAAAAACACCCAAAAATGGAGCCTTGGGATTATTTCTTTAGCTACTGCAAATGCTACCATTCTTTGTGCAAAGCATTTCTTGAAAAATCAACAACAAACCCAAGGGACTATACCGCCAGAAATAGTTTCTATCATAGAAAACTGCGTTAAAGAAGAAATGATAAAAGCAACCCCAGAATCAATCGGATTGCTAAATTAATAAGTTAATATAAGAGGTTCAAATGATCGCAATTACATCATCATATGAAAGACTGACACCCTCAGAACAAACAGCAACTCAAGGTTCTTGGAGAGGCTGGACTTGGAAGCTTTTTAAACCCCAAGAAGAATTTTTAATAGGTCTAGGTAAATTGATGGGTGTTCAAGTGCTTGGTTTTTTTATAACCGGAGCACTTAGTGAGATTTCAAATCAGGGTAGCATTGCAAGAGACTTAAACTTGCGCTTGACAGATACATATTATAAAACTTGCACGCAGGCAGAAAATGCTTTTATAACTACCATGGTATCTACTGGAATCTATTTCCTATGTACTTGGGGCTATTTTTTAAAAAAGAACCAAGAAAAGAATAATGCAAATATATCTCCAAAAATGCAAGTTACCATACAACAGCAGATAGAAGAAGAAATTCGGAAACAGTTAGATAAATGACCACCATCTAGATGATCCATAGTCTCTAAGCTAATAATTATAGCGAGCGCGATACAAAGTATCATAAAGAGATATTCCTGTTTTTGTTCTAGCTCCTATATCTCGAAGATAAGCAGACATGCAAAACCCAAGATAGTTACGAGAACTACGGGGGAAAAAAAGATCAAGAGGTAAGACAAAACAGAAGCCTTTATCATAATAAATTCTTCCATTTACTCGATCATGACCATTTGTTATGGTCATCCAGACAGAGAAACGCAATCCGCTAGGAAAGTAACGACCCAATTCGATGCGGACCCCTCTGTCTTTAGCTAAAAATTGCCCTATACTCATTTGCAAATCTACATGCAAGGGCTTACAGTCATAATAAATATCTAAAAAATATTGCATCCCCGTAAAAGGGATCTCGACATATCCTGTTTTTTTTAGTTGTTTTACATGGTTAGTAAAGGTAATACCTTGATACTTACGTTTATAAGTTGCAGCGCATTCTAAACCGATTGCCCAGTTACTATTAACCGGATAAAATAAACATTCTGCTGCAATTCCTGTATAAGCGATTTCAAAATAACCAGTTGCTGTGCGAAAAAACCATCCATATCCCAAATTCCAGGTTTTCTGCAGGTAAGCCTCTTCTAAAGAAAGTCGATTAGGGCGCAAATAGGATAGCATATCTGAGCGCACAATGGGTAAATAAGAAGGGTTTTTTTGATGTTGAGTGATTTTTTGCATACTAGATGAAATCGAATAACCCAGTTGAACTTTATAGTAGAACTGATCTTTAATATAGCCCTCAGGAGAGATGATAGCGCCT